>JAPJNA010000053.1 GCA_026461395.1 Chthoniobacterales bacterium
CCCTGCCAGATCCCCAGTCGGAGCATCGGAGCTAGCAATGCCGCCATCACACGTGATTCGTCTGCGGGGGTTGCGAACTTCCAATCACGTAGAAGTCCTCGGAGCAACTCGGCTGAGTCTGGAAGTGACGGGCTTTCCATCTGGACGCTTGTCGTCACCAGAATCCCTGATTTGGGGTCGTATCCCTCAGCTTGCACCGAACCATCGGCTCTCATTGGTGGGAAGGAGACAAGACCTCGGATCTCAGGCAATATTTTTATCGCTTCCTCGCAGGCCATGATGCCAACAGCGTGCTCTGAACTGAATAAGCGCGGGGACTCATCTATCAGCGCTCCCTTTTTCTTCTCCTTTGACTTGATACGAAACTGGGTGTGTTTTTCTGCCACCGACCGAAACCCGTGTTGGTTGATGGTTTTGAGAAATGTCACCTCATCAGAGCCGACGGTTTCGGTTTTCAGCACTACAAAGTTTTCACCTCTGACAAAGATTTCCTGCACAGGTGCTAAGATCTCCATCAACTCGGTGGCGCTCTCTCGAGTGGTCGTGTAGTTGCTCGGGAGGTAGGCGATCGGCAAACCATTGTCCGGCAAATCGGAGTGAGCGGTTGACTGCAAATCATCCCACCCACCTGCCACTGGGAGCTTTTTCCTATGCTCGGCAGCAGCCGCCTTTGGTTCGGCTAGGTTGTTCAGTGAGGTGAAGGCCTCGAATTCTTCAATATTTATCATATTTTTAGTTGGTTGTTGATCCTAGGGCTCTCAACGGCCTTAGATCGGGTTGATTGCAGATGGGTGTCCCGTCTGCTGCGGGGTTCAGGTAAAGGAGTCGTTGCCACTGATCTGTCTCCTGCCGGTAACAACCGGGGAGTCTCGTGAGCCTGACAATGGAGAGGGCACCCTTATCGGCACCGAGCTTTATGAGCGGCGCCGCGATCCTCTGTTTGATTTCCTGCCAATCTTGGGCGGTCTTAGCATCAACACGAATCAGGGCATGAATACTACGCCCTCCACTGGTAGAGATGCTCGTGATCGGCAGAGGTAATCTTGCCAGCGCTTTAATCCAGAGATCGGTTGGAGCATTATCACTTTCAACGACCATGTACCTATACGCCGTGAGGTTTTCCTCGGACCTCATCGTCACACCCCGTGGATTTGTCGGCGATTTGACTCGGTCCACTTGCAGCCACTCGCCAGTGATAGGGTTTGGAAGAAACCAGACACCCAACCCCATTCTGGGAGTGCGTAGAGAGTCTATCTCTCCCTCCTCATAGGGGACTTCATCACGATTGCGTTCCCAGACAATCCCCTCGCGCTTGGTAAATTCGTCCGTCATAAGCACCCTCTCCCCGGGTGCATAAATCGCATGAAGAAACTCCAGTGGGCTACATTCGTCGGGTCTCACCTTCGACTTCTGGAATAACCCTCCCTCACCAAAGTCTGTGATAACCTCAGCAAACCTCTCAAGCACTTCGGGGGCGTAAACCGCGCATATCGGCGGAGGATACTTGATGCCTGGATCCGCGTTGTAGGCCTTGCTGACGGCACGCTCGATCTCACCAGCTTTAGGATCACGGGTCAGTTGTTGGCGAATAATCTCCATGGCTCGGATACTTGGTAATCCCTCTGCACGGCATGCATTGGCGGCTTCGAGGCACCAGATATTTCGTCCCTGCCCAGGTGCAGGGCACGGGGGGAAGTCTTGGAATGGTTGTGGCGTCTTCATTTGCGGGCACATTTTCTGATGAATGAGTCGAGATCCGACTGGCGGATCCGAATACATCGGCCTGATATTCTTAGGTGGCCGAGGGATCCGTTGCGGCACTTCTCCCAAACAGTACGCTTGGAAAGGCGCAGCTTTGGGGCCGCTTCTGCCGGTGTAAACAGGTCTATTGGAGGATTGTATATTTTCATAGTTCATCGAAGATACTCGCAATGGCGGCGGGCGCAAGATATTTTGTTCATTCTTACTGGACATTTTCGCTTTACATTCAGCACGTACTGTGTAAATATCATCCCATGATCAGCCTTAAAAAAACCACGGTTGCAGTAATTCGCGAGATTCTTGGTTCACCGACCGGTTCAGAACAGGTTTTCTCAAAGATCACCGGACTCTCCATATCAACCATTAAAAAAATCTCCGCAGGTAACTATCCGATCACGCCCAAAAGCGCCTTGGCAATATCGGAAGCCCTAGGCGTCAGCGGAGACTGGATTAACCGAAATGATCCCAATATCCCGCCGTTGGAAAGGGATAACAGGACTCCCTACACGCGAGATTCCTACGATCGTTGGTTAAAAAAGAAGGGAACTCAGATCGGACCCAGTGACAATCTCGGCGTTGCCCAGGATCTCATCGAAATAATCGAATGCTTCCTGATTGCAGTAATCAAAAGAAATGGGAGTTCCGCTCGGAATGATCTATGGGAATTTGCCCGACTGATGGAAGGGAAGTATGGCCCATCAAGCCACGGCGGCATTTCTCACGAATCCATTAGCGGCGTTTTGTCCCAAATGGCGCGAGTATCCAAATGGCGCAACCACAAGCCAGATGCCAACGAATCCATGGATGAAAAGGAGTATATTTTTCCTGAAGATTCGTGAAGAACTTGGCGTAACTCCAGGCAACTTCATGCAAGTGCTGGTTTTTTACCTATCGCCCGCAGAGGCAGTATTTATAAGCTCAAAAGAGGTATTTTGCATCCGAGGAAAGTGGAGCGGGTGAAGGGAATCGAACCCTCGTCTCAGGCTTGGGAAGCCCACATTCTACCATTGAACCACACCCGCAAAAACTTTAGTCCCAGGAGTTGATCAAGGTCCTGGTAGCGCCAGCGCCAGTGCCATTCGTCCAGATCGTCCAGACACCGACATGCTTGCTAAGCGTGGTAGTGGTCGTGACCGTGTTGCCTGATTGCGCAGGCATATTGGAAAGGCTATTTGCATAATTGGTATCGAGCTTGATGGAATATGCACTGTTTGAGCCGAAGGGATCGCAGAAGGCGCCGCTTGAATTGGTGCCACCCTTCCCGTTTTTCCAAGCGTTGGCCTCTAGAAAAATCAATCTGCGGGGGTTGTTCACTGTGTCATTCGCAGTGCAGAGGATTGTCACGAGACCACTGTCCACACTGGAGGCACTCACCGGCGGCAGGCGGCCGTACTCGGTCTCATAAGCCGTGATCGCCGTGGCGATCTGGACGACTTGGTTCTTGGCCGTAGTTTTCTTGGCGGCATTAATCGCCGACTGGCCTGCAGGGAAAAGAAGGCCCATCAGGATCGCAATGATGGCGATCACCACGAGCAGTTCGATCAGTGTGAAGGCGGAGGCTTTTTTGTGGCATCTTTCATTAACGGACGGGAGGAAGTTCATCACGCTACTTTCTGCCGACTCTCTTCCCGTACAAGCATTTTCTTGTTTGCTTCGTGAAAGCATCAGAAGGTGAAGCGTGCCCAAGAACAGCCCACGCGGCCCCAAGAAAGCGAAACATCCTCAACCCTCTGGCAAACCCACACCCGGGAAGCCGCGGAGCGAACGACCCACCTCAACCCGACAGGAAAAGGCCCGAACCGAGCAAGGGGCCACGAGACAGCGTTCCGACGAAAAACCCAGGAAGTCTGGCAGACCTAGGAAGCAGAACGGAGCCAAGCAGTCACCTGCATCCCGTTCATCGCATTCTTCGCAAGGAGGCAAACGCTTGAACGAGCGTCTTGTCAACGATCTGATCCGCCTCTTAGAAGGGAAGGGAGAGCCTCTTCAGGCCCCGACAATTGCCAGCTCTCTTCGGATGGATCGTGACGATCTCCCCCTTCTCGACCACACACTGGCCGTTCTGGAGAGGGAGGGGCGTATTGTCCGTGTACGCCAAGATCACTATATCCTGCCAGAGAAAGCCGATCTCTTCACAGGTAAGCTGCAGATCCATGCCGGCGGATCCGGCCATGTACTGGCAGACCAGGAAGGGGGCAAGGATCTCTTCATCTCCGCGGATAATCTCGGCACCGCTCTGAACGGCGACCGCGTCGTGGCCCGCCTTATCAAGGAACCTCGCTTCCATGGCCGCCCACGCCGCGACGGGCGCGAGGAGGGGCGCATCATCCGCGTCGTTGAAAGGGTAGGCGCTCCCATCGTTGGCACGTTGCAGAAGACTGCGAATTTCTACCATGTCGTCGCCGATGACCCGCGCTTTCCCCGCACTCTCTATGTCCCCTCTCTCGAGGGGGCGAAAGTTGGTGAGAAAGTGGTCGCTCAACTCGACCGCTGGGAGAATAGCCAGAGCAACCCCGAGGGACATATTGTCGAGGTGCTCGGGGCCGCCGACGCGCCGGGCGTCGACATGCTTTCGGTCATCCATAAGCACGGCCTGCCGCGCGATTTCCCCGCCCCAGTCACCATCGAGGCGGAAAAGTTCGGGAGCACCATCACAGCCCGCGATCTCGAGGGCCGTGAGGATCTTCGCGACCGCAGCATCATCACGATCGATCCGGACACGGCCCGTGATTTCGATGACGCCATCGAAGTCCAGCCCATGGATGACGGCTGGGAAGTGGCTGTCCATATCGCCGACGTCTCCCATTATGTGAAGCACGGCACCGGCCTCGACAAGGAGGCCCGCACACGCGGCAACAGCGTCTATCTGGCAGACAGGGTCATCCCGATGCTTCCGGAAAATCTCTCCAACGGCCTCTGTAGCCTTCGCCCCGACGAGGACCGGCTCGCCTTCAGTGTCTTCGCGCATATCAAGCAGGACGGCAGTGTGGGCAAGATCCGCTTCGGACGCTCGGTCATCCGAAGCTGCGCGCGCCTCACCTACCGGCAGGCGCTTGCCATGCTCGCATCCCCCCCGACTGATGAAGTGAGCCGCCGTGTCCATGCGGCGTGGGACTGCTCCTCCACACTTCGCAAAAGGCGCTTCGCCGCCGGAGCCCTCGACCTCGAGATGCCCGAGGTGAAGGTCTGGCTGGATAAGGAGGGCCATCCCGTGAAGCTCGAACTTGTTGAGAACGATATCTCCCACCAGCTCATTGAGGAGCTCATGCTGCTAGCCAACGAGCAGGTCGCGCGCCATCTCAAGAACAAGCGCCAACCGAACATCTACCGCATCCACGAGAAACCCGAGCTCGAAAAGCTCGACGAGTACCGGGAGCTAGCGGCCACCTATGGAGTGAAGGCTGGCGATCTGAGCAATAGGGCCGAGCTGCAAAAGCTACTCGACGGCCTTAAGGGGAAGCCTTACGCCAGTGCTCTGAAGATCGGCCTGCTCAAGAGCCTCAAACGTGCCCGCTATTCGCCCGATCCTCTGGGTCATTTCGGCCTCTCGAAGTCCGACTACAGTCACTTTACGAGTCCCATCCGACGCTACGCAGACTTGCTGACTCACCGCTCACTAGCCCGCGACCTCGACCCGAAGCAGCAGGGGCCTAACTCCACCGATCTCGGCCCAGTCAGCGAGCACCTCTCCACGACCGAACGCACCGCTGCCGACGCTGAAAAGGAATCAGTACGGCTCAAAAAGCTCGAGTACTTCAGCAAGCTAGCGGAGGCTGCCACCGAAGGAGGCGTCGCCCCATCCTTTGATGCCAGGGTTATCGAGGCCCGCAACTACGGCCTGATGGTCGAGTTGCCCGAGGCAATGATGACAGGCCTCGTGCCCGTCTCCTCGATGGATGACGATTTCTACATCTTCGACGGGCCCCGATCCCGCCTTATCGGAAAGAATTCCCGAAAAATCCTCAAGGCTGGTGACGAGTTTCGCGTCCAGGTAGCCCGCGTCGATAACTTCAAACAGCAGATCGACTTCAAGATCGCCAAGGAGCCCCGGGCAGCCAAAACCGCAAGGTCCAAAACAGAAAAACAACCCCATGGGGGCAAGGCTGACTTCATGGAAGGGCTGAGCTGGTGACATTTTCCGAGCGCAAAACACTTCTACTGCCGAGCTCTCCTGTCTTAAACTGATCGGATCGTGAGCACCCAAACCTACCACTCCCCCGCCCACCCCGTCTCCATCGCCCAGCTGGAGGAAATCTACCGCTCCCCGTTCTTCGATCTGATCCAGCGCTCGCGCTCCGTCCAGCTTCAGAACTGGGACGAGGATAATGTCCAGCTCTGCACCTTGCTGAGCGTGAAAACCGGCGGCTGCAGTGAGGACTGTTCTTACTGCGCCCAGAGCTCCCGCTATAATACGGGTGTGAAGGCCGGAAAGCTGATGGGCTGCGACGAGATCCTACCCCTAGCCAAACAGGCACGGGAAAGCGGTACGACTCGATTCTGCATGGGCGCCGCTTGGAAGGGGGTCAAATCTGGCGACAGTCGCTTCGAGTCGATGCTGGAGACCGTCCGCGAGGTCAGCAAGCTTGGCATGGAAGTCTGCGTCACACTCGGACAACTCGGCGACGAAGAGGCTCGTCAGCTCAAGGAAGCAGGCGTCACCGCCTACAACCACAACATCGATACCTCACCCGAGTTCTACCCGCAGATCGTCACCAGCCATACCTTCGACGACCGGCTGAATACCATCTCTTCGGTCCAGAAGGCCGGCATGGCTGTCTGCTGTGGGGGCATTATTGGGATGGGCGAGACCGAGCGTGACCGCTTACGGATGCTGGAGGTCCTCTGCGGATTCAATCCCCCGCCCGAGAGCGTTCCGATCAACTGCCTCATGTCAATGCCCGGCACTCCGCTGGAGGATCAGCCCGTCGTTGATGTCTTCGAGCTCGTGCGCCTGATCGCCACGACCCGCATCATGCTGCCCAAGGCCCGCATCCGACTCTCTGCGGGACGCACCCGCCTCACCCGGGAGGGCCAGGCCCTCTGTTTCTTCGCCGGCGCGAACTCCGTTTTCTACGGCGACAAACTCCTGACGGCGGCCAACCCCGGCACCAATGAAGATCTTGACCTGCTCCGCGCCATCGACCTCGCTCCTATGGAGCAGGGCTTGCCTGCGTCGGTCTGAGACTTTGCGCCCGTAGCTCATCGGATAGAGCAGGGGTTTATACTCCATCAACACACCATCAACTGCAGACGCCCTATCTTAGCCCTATCTTATACTGGGCGTGCAGACCAACGCTGCAGGGCACGAAAAGAATAAGCCCTTACTCAAGGAGTGCGACCATTTCGCGTGTGGCCTCTTCCATGCCGATAAAAAGAGCCCGTGAGACAATCGAGTGACCAATGTTCAACTCCACGAGCTTCGGGAGAGTGAGGATTGGCTGCACATTAGTGTAGTTCAGACCATGTCCCGCGTTCACTTGGATTCCGGCTTCGGCGGCTAGACGAGCGGCCTCGATTAGGCGAGCTAGCTCAGCCTCTCGTGCAGCTCCTGTGGCCTCGGCATATGCTCCGGTATGGAGCTCCACGACCGGAGCGCCAAGTGAAACAGCGGCGGCGATTTGATCAGGCTCCGGATCGATAAAAAGGCTGACCCGGATGCCTGCGTTACGCATGGCCTTGAGGGTTGGTTCGAGAGCTGAATGATTTTTAATACAGTCCAGCCCTCCCTCCGTCGTCACTTCCTCACGATTCTCTGGAACCAAACAGACATCGGCAGGAAGAACCTTCAGAGCAATCGCCACGATCTCGGGGGAGTTCCCCATCTCGAGATTGAGCTTGGTATTGACGGCTTCTTTCAAGCGGTAGATGTCGTGATCCACAATATGGCGACGGTCCTGACGGAGATGTGCGGTGATTCCTACAGCCCCTCCCCGCTCGGCGGCCAGCGCCGCCTCGACTGGGTCAGGTTCGACGTTGATAGAGCTAGCGTTTTTCGCATAGCGGGCCTGTCGTACGGTGGCGACATGGTCGATATTAACGCCGAGTAGAGCTCCCACGGTTCTTGAAAAAATGAGGATTAGTGCCGGAAGTGGCGGGTGCCGGTGAAGACCATCGCGACACCCCGCTCGTTGGCGGTGGCTATCACCTCGGGATCACGGACGGAACCGCCCGGCTGAATGGCCGCTGTGGCTCCCGCCTCGGCGGCGGCTATCAGGCCGTCGGGGAATGGGAAGAATGCATCGGAGCAGACAACACTTCCCTTCAATGAGAGACCGGCCTCACCGGCCTTCCAGACAGCAATGCGTGAGGAATCGACGCGTGACATCTGGCCCGCGCCGATACCGAGGGTGCGGTCCTTGCCGGCATAGACGATGGCATTACTCTTCACGTGCTTGACGACCTTCCAGCCGAATTCCATTGCGTCGATTTCGTCCTTGGTCGGCGGCCGACTGGAGACGACATGATGCTCGATGCTACCCGCCCCTTCCTTTGGGGTTACATCCGCATCCTGGACCAACATGCCTCCGATCACGGAACGGATGTCACGATCATTGACCGGAATCTCTTGAAGCAGTCGCATGAGACGCAGGTTTTTCTTTTTCTGCAGCAGGGCGCGGGCGTCGACGGAAAACTCAGGAGCGATAATCACCTCGCTGAAGATCTCGGAAATGGCGCGGGCGAGCGCCTCATCGACTGGGCGGTTCACGATGATGATGCCGCCAAAGGGTGCGGAACGATCGGTCGCAAAGGCCTTCTCCCAGGCCTCGGCGAGATTCTCATCACTACCGACACCGCAGGGATTGGTATGCTTCAGGATGGCGACGGTCGGCTTCTCGAACTCGCTAATCAGTCGGGTGGCCGCGGTGATATCGAGGATGTTGTTGAAGGAGAGTTCCTTGCCGTGGAGCTTCTCGAAATAGTCGAAGAAGCTGCCGTAGAGTTCGGCCTCCTGGTGAGGGTTCTCACCGTAGCGAAGGCGCCCCGCCAGAGGAAACTCCAGCGAGAGGGTCTCGCCGGGAGCGCTCTCGTTATCGAGATAGGTGCTGATGGCGCGGTCGTAGGCACCAGTCGTGGCAAAGGCCTTCACGGCAAGACGAGCCCGCAGCTCGGGAGTGGTCTCGCCGTGGCCGGCTTTCATCGCCTCAATGACGCGGGGATAGTCATCGGGATCAACCACGACGGTAACGGAGCGGTGGTTCTTTGACCCACTGCGGATCATGGAGGGACCGCCGATATCGATCTGCTCGATGGCCTCCTCCAGCGTCACGCCCTTCTTGGCTACGGTCTCCTCGAACGGGTAGAGATTCACACAAACCAAGTCGATCGGCAGAATGCTGTGCTCAGCCGCTTGAGCTTGGTGCTTGGGATCGTCGCGAAGGAAGAGGAGTCCGCCGTGGACCTTTGGGATGAGAGTCTTCACGCGGCCATCCATCATCTCGGGGAAGCCGGTGTAGTCGGAGATCTCCAGTACCGGAATACCGGCTGCTGCGATCGCCTTGGCAGTGCCTCCGGTGGAGAGGAGTTCGACATTCTGTTCATGCAGACCGCGGGCGAAGTCGATGAGTCCCGTCTTGTCGGAGACGGAGAGGAGGGCGCGTTGGATTTTCATGCTTAAGAAATTAGAGTGCCGTAATTCGTCAGGCGGCGTGGGTGAACTGGAGCCGATAGAGATTGGAATAAAGCTCGGAGGAGTTCAATAACTCGGCGTGCGTGCCGGAGGCCACGATCTGCCCTTGATCCATGACGACGATCTTGTCGCTGCCAAGTACTGTCGAAAGTCGGTGGGCGATTGCGATCACCGTGCGACCTTCCGAGAGACTCTCGAGGGCGGACTGAATCATCTTCTCCGATTCGGAGTCGAGCGCTGAGGTCGCCTCGTCGAGCAGAAGGATAGGAGCCGCCTTCAGCAAAGCCCGGGCGATCGCCAGTCGCTGCTGCTGGCCTCCGGAGAGAAGACATCCCTTGTCACCGACAACCGTTTCGTAGCCGTGGGGCTGGGCCATGATGAAGTCGTGGGCATAGGCAAGGCGGGCGGCCTCCTTGATCTCCTCCTTCGTAGCATCCAGCCGGCCAAAGCGGATATTCTCATAGATTGAGTCGTGGAAGAGGAAACTCTCTTGGGTCACGATGCCGATCTGCTCGCGCAACGAGTCGAGAGTCAGGTCGCGCAGGTCATTCCCATCGATCAGGACGCGGCCCTGCTGAGGATCATAGAAGCGGAGTAGCAGTGAGAGGATAGTGCTCTTCCCTGCACCACTGGCTCCGACTAGGGCGACCTTCTGGCCTGGCTCGATCACCAGATTAAGGCCTGTCACGGCATTCTCTGCCATGCCACCCTCGGTATTAGGAATGCCGTAGGAGAAGTTCACTCCCTCGAGTGCCAGGTGACCACGCGCGGCTCCGAGAGGACGAGCCCCCGGCAAGTCGTGGATTGTCGGCTTGGTGGCCAGCAGTTCGATGATGCTCGTGGCCGCGCCGAGGCAGTTCTGGATGATGACGTGAATCTTACTGATATTTTTGATCGGATCGTAGAGCAGGAACATGCCGCCGAGCAGAGCAAGGAAACTCCCGATGGTCAGGTGCGCAAAGTAGACATAAAAGAGGGCCAGCGAGACTCCGAAGGCGGAAACGGTCTCGATCATCGGCTGGACGATGGCTCCGCTCTTGCTGGCCTTCATGCTGGAGCGGAACTGCTCCTCGCTCGACTTGTCAAAAAGATGCAGCTGGAAGGCCTCCCGGGCAAAGGACTTGATAATGCGGACACCGGCGAAGGACTCCTGCAGGATCACGGCCATGACACCCGCCTCGTTCTGCATGGCGCGAGAGGCCTTGCGAACGCGACGCCCGTAAACGATGACCGGCACCAGGCAAATAGGGAAAAGAACGAGTGAGAAAAGGGTAAACTTCCAGTCGATGTGCAGTAGGACAAGGATGGCGCCGATGGCGGTCAGTGGCTGTTTCACCAGATCGCCAACGATGGTCACCATCGACTGTTGAGCAACCATCGTGTCGTTTAGGACGCGGGAGAGAAGGCGACCAGACTGGGACTTGTTGAAGAAATCAAGGGATTGACCCATGAGATGGCCGAAAACCCGGCGGCGCATATCACGAAGGGCTCTCAAACTGACCCAGGTGAGGCAGTAGACATTCGCATAGGAGAGCAGGCTGCGCAGGATCATCACACCGGGGATCAGCAGTGCCATCCAGAGGAAGGCATCGATTTTCGGCCCCTGACCTAGGGTCGCCCCCTTCATCATGTCCGCCTGGTTGAATTTCCCCTGGAAAGCCGTGTCTCCGATCCATCGTATCAGCAGAAGCATGGAGCTGTTGACCGCCGCAAATCCAATCCCGGCCAGCAACCCAAGCGCGATGCGCTGCTTGTAAGGAGCGAGATAGCCCACCAGCTCGCGGAACGGCCCCCAGCTCTTGGGGAGATACTTGAGAAGAAACAGTGTGGGCTTCCCCTCGTGATTCTGGTGCGACTGCTGGTGTTGCGACATGAAGCTTTGAGATTACAGGGAGGGATGGCGTAGCAGGAGAAAAAAACCTCCCCCCGTGACCCAGTTTGCGTAGAGATCAATGAACTCGGGTCCTACAAAAACCCAGAGTAGGGCTCCCAGAGCCAGGTAGGGACCGAAGGGTATCCTTCCTCCGGAGCGACCCCGGGTGGCGGCCATCATTGTAACACCGATCAGGGCTCCGACAATCGATCCGGCAAAGAGAGAGAAAAGCACTCCTTTCCATCCCAGGAAGGCTCCAATGCAGGCCAGGAACTTCACGTCGCCGAAACCCATCGCCTCGCGGGGCAACGTGATCGAGGTGACCTCAGTACGAAGCGGCATGAGCTCGGAGATTCCTTCGTAGGCCCAGAAGCGTGAGCCATATGTTACGCCACTCGGATCCAGGATCAGGGACTCTTTCTCCTGACCATGGAGTCGTTCACCATCGATTTCAAGCCATGCACAGGAGGCCTCCACTCGGTCCTTCTCGCGGTAGAACAGGTCGGTTAGAGGGATGCTCTCCTGAGCGAAACTCAGCAGAGGCTCGGCATCGGTTCCCGTGATCTCGAGCAGCGTCGGTTCATTTGTCCTGATCCTGCGGCATCCGAAGGCCAGTTTCCCGAGCTCCACGACCGCCCAGAGCAGGCAGAATCCGAGCGTTGCTCCAATAAGAGAGAGCAGTAGTCCCTGCCACCAGTTGAAAACCCCCATCATTTTCGGCACTAGCAGTGAGCAGACCAGACCTGCAAAGACGCCCCCCTTAGTGATCTCATCCGGGATGATCAGATGGTCAAAGTCAATAAAGGTCGCCGCCACAAGCAGCGAGAGGAAGAGCCAGAAGACCGGAGCCAGAGGCAAGCCAAAGCGTTCCCAAGCCAGCAGATAAAGGCTGGCAGTCAGAAGCTCGACAAGGGGATAGCGGATTGCGATCGGCATGGCGCAACCCGAGCAGCAACCACGCAAAAGCACCCAACTGGCCACCGGCAGGTTCTCATGCCACGGGATCGTTTTGCCACAACCGGGACAGAAGGATCGCTTGGGATACAGCAGGGAGATGCCGCGGGGAAGGCGGTGGATGACCGCATTCAGAAAAGATCCGTTGATCAGACCGAGCATCCCGACGGCGATCCAGGCGACCATGGAAAACTGAGGTCCGTTCAAGTATTGCAGCGCTTAGTGTTCACTTGAGCTCAACCCTTAACGTTCATCGAGGCTCATTACCGATGACTACCGGGGGAGTCTCTCTTCGACAATCTCGCAGAGGACATGGAGCAGAAACTTCTGCGCTTCCTGGATCCGCGCGGTCTCGATCCCGGGAACGATCAGCTCGACATCAGCGGCGCCCTTGGTGAATCCACCTCCCTTGCCAAGGAATGCGATCGTATGCACCCCCTGCCTGCGGGCCTCCTCGAGAGCCGCAAGGATATTGCGTGACTTGCCACTCGTGGTGAGCACGATGAGAACGTCGCCCGGCTTGCCAAAGGCTGCGACCTGGCGCGCGAAAACCTCGGTGAAATCATAGTCGTTCCCAATCGCTGTCATCAGCCCGGCGTCGACTGTGAAGGCCATGGCCGGATAGGGCCGGCGATCCTCCTTGAAGCGGCAGGTGAACTCGGTCGCGAGATGAGCGCTGTCGCTGGCGCTCCCACCATTGCCGCAGAACATCAGCTTATTCCCCGCCAGCAAGGCATCGCCAGCCATGGCGGCAGCTTTTTCCAAATCGACCTGCAAGGGGGGCAGTGCCTGGAGAACTTCTTGAAGGGATTGAAGGGAATCTTGGAACTGACTCATCAAGGGGACATTGGAGAGGAGGGCGAAAATCGTCAAGAGTGGCATGGATGAATTGGGCTGGCAGAATTCGACGAGCCCAAGGCGCATTGACACCATGCAGGCCAACCGCTTTGATCGCTAGCTCATGAGCCCCCAGATCGCAGCTCTCTTTTGCCGGTTCCGGCTTGCCGCCCTGGCCTTTCTTGTCGGGGCCTCCATGTTCCTGATCAGCGGATGCGCCGCCCCTGAACCACCTCAGGTGAAGCTTGAGAAAGCGAATATCCTCCCGCTTGCTATCGACCCGCACTTCGTTTTTAGGAAGAAAACCCAGTTCCTGAACGATCCCAAGACCTTCATCAATAGCGGACCTCCGAATGAAGCCATCAACTTTGAGCGTCGCTACTATATGTGGCCAGCCACCACCTCACTTGACAGGGATGAGCTCAAGGGGAGTTACTTCAACTTCTTCTGGTGGAACCACGGCTCTCCAGCCGACGTGACTATCCGCCTCGAGTACCGTCAGGCAAACCTCGGCAACTTCGTGATGGCTCGTGAAAAGAGTTACACTAACGTGAAGGGCTCTATCGGCACTCGGTTCTCGATCATCGGCGACGATTACCTTGAGAACGGGCAAGTCACCAACTGGCGCTGCATCCTGATCGTCGACAACAAGATCGTCGCGCTCACCCAGTCCTATCTCTGGAAATAGAGGCCCTCTCTCCCATCCTCCTACCCTGCCTTATGCTCCCCTCCGTCGAAAAACTCCTCATCCTGCAGGATCGCGACCAGAAGCTCCGGGCCGTCCTCATCGAGCTCACGGCCCTGCCCGGAGAAAAAGCAGCACGGCACCGCGAGCTTAAGGCCGCCGATGACCGCCTCGAAGCAGCACGCTCACGCCAGAAGGAAATCGAGATCGAGCGCAAAAAACTCGAGGTCGACGTGAAGGCGAAGCAAGATCAGATCGCGCGCTACAAGAACCAGCAGCTCGAGACCCGCAAGAACGAGGAATTCTCCGCCCTACGCCACGAGATCGAAATGGCTGAGAAGTCCATTGTGGAGATCGAGGACCGCGAGTTGCTCCTGATGGAAGATGCCGAAAGCCTGAAACCAGCTCTGCAGGCCGCTCAGGAAGCCCATGTCGCCGAGAAGAAGAAGGTCGAAACCCACATGGCCTCTCTCGTCTCTCGCAAAGAGAACCTAGAAACTAGACAGAAGGAACTCGAATCCGAGCGCCCCAGCTTCACCGACGGCATCGACGAGGATCTGCTCGACCGTTACAATCGCCTCTTCAAGAGTAAGAACGGCATCGCGCTTGTCACCGTCGAGCACGGCGTCTGCTCCGGCTGTAACATGCAGGTTACCAACCAGTCCATCCTCGAAGTGAAGGCAGAGAAGGAAATCGTCGGCTGCCCGCAATGTGGGAGGATTCTCTACGAACCTCAGTAGTTTGGAGCTTGTGGAAATTGGCGAATAGCGGCGTTGCCGCTCGCTTGAAGTAGTCCTAGGCCGACCGCAGACCAGCGCCGCTCTCCGCCAAGATCGCGAGCCTACCCATTAAGCATCGCCCTCATCTGGGCGAAACCATCTGTCACCTCTTCATCGCTCATCGGGGTGGATAAAATCTCCTCCATACTCCCCGACTCCACCCCCTCACCCGCCAGTTCCAGAAGAAAAGGACTAGGGGTGCAGGACATGACGCTGCCGAACTTCCTACGAGTAGAACAGTGAGTGATGGTCAGGCGGTGACGGGCCCGTGTGATGCCAACATAGAGAAGTCGGCGCTCCTCTTCGACGGTTCCCTCAGTCTTGGAGCGTTCGTGGGGAAGGAGGCCATCCTCAGCACCGACAAGCCAGACCTCGGGATACTCTAGTCCCTTAGCGGCATGGAGGGTGATGAGGGTGACGCCGTCCCGCTCCTCGGCTTTCTCCTCCTCGCGTTCCTGCTCCAGAACTAAGCCGTCGAGGAAGCCGCGGGCACCGTCACGGGGATGGCGCTGGCAGTAGCCGGTAAGGGCATTGAGCAGTTCCCGAACATTCTCCTGACGCCCGTCGGCCTCCTGCTCGGTCTTGCAGCTCTTCTTGAGATCCTCGAAGTAGCCGCACTCCTCCAGGATCGCACGCAGGATGGCGGCGGGGTCGGCTCCCGGGGTCTGGAGCTGGATGCGATAGGCCCCCCAGTCTTCAGTAAAGCGCTGGATGGCTCCACGTGTCTTGGAAGAACTGACGTCGAGATGCTCCGGATCATTCAGGATCGCCAGGAGGCTCTTCCCGTTCTTAGCTCCAGCCTCATTGGCTAGCTGTAGCGTAGCGCTACCTATACCGCGCGGGGGATTGGCCAGGACTCGGAGCAGAGCATTGTCGTCGTCGACATTCAGCAGTGCACCGAGGTAGGCGACGACATCCTTCACCTCGCGGCGATCGAAGAAACTCTTCCCTCCCACAACGCGATAGGGAATACGCCGCTCGCGGAGCATCTCTTCGAACTGCCGGGACTGGGCATTCATCCGGTAGAGGATGGCAAAGGAGGTCCAGGGAAGCGCCTTAGAGCTCAGCGGTCCGGAAGCTTGGATCTCGTCGGCGATGAACTCGGCCTCGGTCTTGTCATCCATAGCCGAGAGGATGCGGACGGACTCGCCCTCCTTCCGATCGCTCCAGAGGTTTTTGCCGCGGCGGCGGGAGTTGTTTTTGATGAGGCGGTTAGCCACCGAGAGGATGACGTCGGTGCTGCGGTAGTTCTGCTCGAGCTTGATGACCTCGGGATCGGGAAAATGGCGCTCAAACTCCAGCAAGTTTGCCGCCTCGGCCCCACGCCATCCGTAGATGCTCTGGTCGTCGTCGCCCACCACACAGATATTGGGACGTTGATCGGCGGTCAGGAGGCTGACCAGCTCGAGCTGGAGCTTGTTCGTGTCCTGAAACTCGTCGACCAGGATGTGCGTGTAACGGGCACGCCATTCCTCGCGGGCCTCGGGATGATCGCGCAGCAGCGTGCGTGCCTGAAGCAGGAGATCGTCGAAGTCCATCGCGTTGAGCGAGCGGAGCTCGTTCTGGTACTTTGAGAAGAGGCTGCCGAGAGCCGTGTCGGTCGTCTCGGGTTCACTGATGCCGAGATTCTTGGCCTTGCTGATAATGTTGCGTGCGAGATTGGGATCGAGGGGACTCTCCTTGTCATGGATGCGGGCTGCGATCTTCTTCACCAGGCCGATCTGATCGGACTCGTCGAAGATACTGAAGTTCTCCTTGTAGCCCAGGAAGTGGGCATGCTTACGGAGGAGTCGCACGCACAGAGCATGGAACGTCGAGAGGGTGATGAGCTTGGCTTGTTCTGATTTCACGGCGTCACCGACGCGCTCGCGCATCTCCTTGGCAGCTTTGTTCGTGAAGGTCACCGCGAGGATCGAAGAGGGATCGACTCCCTGCGCCACAAGCCAAGCTATGCGAGCCGTGAGGACGCGGGTCTTCCCGGTGCCAGCCCCCGCAAGGATAAGCAACGGCCCCTCCGGATGGGTGGCAGCGCGATACTGCTCGGGATTGAGATCAAAAAGTCGGAAGCCGCTCACAAAAGAATGAGTAAAAGTGAAGAGAGAGAAAACATGGAAGGCAGCAGAAGTTAATATGGAACTCAGGAACTCAGGAAGGAGAACTGAGAAAATGCGCATCTCCTGCTCGGAAGAGCTCTCAACCGCTTAAAAATGCTAACCAAAAAAACTTCCTGCCTGCTTTTCCTGAGTTCCTGAGTTCCAAATTAATTCTCAGGGGTTCCCAGATTCTCTGCGAATTCCCGGACAATCCTCGGATAGAGCTCGTGCTCGGCGACCTGGATCCGGGCATGGAGCGACTCGGCGGTATCACTAGGAAGAACGGGAACGCGGCTCTGGCCGAGAATCTCTCCCGTATCGACTCCGGCATCGACCAGATGGACGGTGCAGCCGGCCTCGGGCACACCTGCCTCGACGGCCTGACGCCAGGCATCCAGTCCGCGGAAGGCAGGCAGGAGCGATGGATGAATATTCAGGATACGACCGGGGAAAGCCTGCAGAAGGGGTTCCTTGATGACACGCATGAATCCGGCAAGGACCACAAAATCAACCCTAGCCTCACGGAGCAGGCGGACAATTTCTGCTTCTGCTTCCGATGACATCTTGGTCCGGAATGAACCCGGCGAGATAAAGAGAGAGGGGATTTCAAACTCCCGTGCCAGATCCAGAATGCCTGCATGCTCGACATCGGAGAGGACGATCACTGGTTGAGCGCCCAAGGTTCCAGACTGAAACGCCTCCGCTAGGGCCCTGAAGTTGGATCCTTTTCCCGATCCCAGCACCCCGAAACGGAGCATGGGGAATTCCCAAGAGGCGGATAAAACAGAAACCCCCGGCATGTGAGCGCCGGGGGTATTCATCCCTACTTGATGGGAAGAAAAGAGAGACTTACTTGGCGGAAGCCTCTGCCGAAACAACGGGGTCGACGTTCACGCGGCGACCGGCCTGATCGAAGCGTACCTTGCCCTCGATAAGAGACCAGATCGTGTAGTCGCGTCCAAGACCAACATTACGGCCGGGAACGAATTTGGTTCCACGCTGGCGGATGATGATATTGCCAGCGATCACGGTCTGATCACCGAATTTCTTCACACCGAGGCGTTTGCTTTCGCTATCGCGTCCATTCTTGACGCTTCCCTGTCCTTTTTTATGTGCCATGGCAGTAGGTGGGTTGGGTTAAAGGTTTGGTTGAAAAAGTGACGAATGATTAGGCGGAGATCTTGGTGATCTTCAACTCGGTGAGCTGACGGCGATGACCGACAGTGCGGTGATAACCTTTGCGGCGCTTGAACTTGAAGGCTATTACCTTCTCATCCTTATACTGATCGACGACCTCGGCCTGGACCGTGGCTCCGGATACGTGCGGTGTGCCAAGGGTGACCTTGTCGCCATTCACGACGAGGAGGACATCGCTGAAAGTGGTCTCTTTGCCGGTTTCGACAGCGAGCTTCTCGACACTCAGGACGTCTCCTTCGGAGACGCGGTACTGCTTGCCGCCGGTTTGGATGATTGCGTAGGACATGGGAAAATCTTTGGAAAAGGAGTGAGAGGATGCCACGGAAGAGTTCGAGAGACAACAACATTTTTGTTTTTTTCCCTCTTGCCCGAATGTCATCTCCCCGTATGATGCCCAACCCATCTAATGCTCGGGTGGTGAAATGGCAGACACGTGCGTTTAAGGGGCGCATGCCGAAAGGCATGAGGGTTCGAGTCCCTCCCCGAGCACCATCTCCAGCCCTAGGCTGGAGAGGATTTTAGCGGTTTAGCCTGAAGGCTATTAGGGTTTTTAATGTTTGTAGACCATGCTCGTAAGATTCTGACCTAATAGTCTAACAGTCTTCAGTCTATCAACCTCACTGCAGCAGCACCTCCGCTGGATGATCGGCGATTCCACTTAGCTCGATCAGTTTCTTGAGTAGAAGCAAAGATGCCAGCGCGTCCGAGAGCGCCTCGTGCCACCTGAAATCAGGAAGAAGGGCTCGCGCCTCCTCCTCCAGTAAAAGTTCCACTGCCAGATCGGAGAGCGCATAGGAGGAACGCCCGGGCAGAATCTTGCGGCTCAGCGTCAGCGTATCAATCCAGGGCCCGAACCCATGCATGGGAAAGGCCCGTAGGTAACGCTTTTCCGTTCCGACCCCATGAGCAACCATCCAACGTCCTCCAAGCCGCTGCTTGATTTCGGGCCAGAGGGAGAGGAGTTCCGGAGCATTCCGTAGATCCTCATTGGTGATCCCGTGGATCTGCTGAGCGCTCCAAGTGACGGGGCGTAAAGCCTTGAGATAACTCCGGTAGAAAGAATCGGGCGACACGGAGAGACCTTGCATCCAGGCAATGCCAATCTGAACTGGAACTCCGGCTTCGTTCGCGCTTTCTCCTGCAGATTCAAAATCAAGCGCCGCAAAGGAAAGCTCCCTGACGGTCAGTGCCACGGGAAAGAAGAAGTTACGCCTTGCGGAGAAGCTCCGCCGTCGACTCCCAGTCGAGGCAGGCATCCGTGATCGAGACCCCGTAACGGAGCTTGGAAGGATCACCCTCAAGCGACTGAGCCCCATGCTCGATATGGCTTTCCAGCATCGCTCCGACAATGTCGCCACGACCTCCACCCCGCTGCGCCAGAATGCTGTTCCAGACCTCGGGCTGACGCGCCGGATCCTTGCCGCTGTTGGCATGACTGCAATCGATCATGATGGCCGTTGGCACGCCTGCGGCCTTGAGCTTGGCGGCGGCATCCGCGGTCTGATGAGGATGGTAGTTCACCCCGTCGCGTCCGCCACGGAGAACAAGGTGACCGTCGGGGTTGCCGGCCGTCTTGATGATGCTGGTCATGCCCTCTTGGTCAATACCGAGAAAACTATGGGCGCTGCGTGAGGAGCGCATGGCGTCGATGGCCGTCTGGATGCTGCCATCCGTGCCATTCTTGAAGCCGACTGGCATCGAGAGGCCGCTGGCCATCTCGCGATGTGTCTGGGACTCGGTGGTGCGGGCCCCGATAGCAGACCAGCTGATCAGGTCCGCGATGTACTGGGGCATGATCGGATCGAGCACCTCGGTGGCTGCGGGCAGGCCAAGAGCCGCGACATCGAGCAGGAGTTGGCGGGCCACTTTGATGCCGTGCTGTATATCGCCTGAGTCGTTCAGATAAGGGTCATTGATCAGTCCCTTCCATCCGACAGTCGTGCGGGGCTTCTCGAAGTAGACGCGCATCACGAGGAAGAGCTTGTCTTCAACCTCTTTGGCCAGATCACCAAGTCGGCGTGCATAATCAAGAGCGGAGACGGGATCATGGATCGAGCATGGGCCCACGATGACCAGAAGGCGGGGATCCTCGCCGCGCAGGATGCGGCGGCAGGTCTCACGGTATTCAGTCACCTTGGCAAGAATTTCAGCACTGGCAGGAAGCCTCTCCTTGATCTCGCGGGGAGAAACAAGACGTGTCACCCCGCACACACGGGTATTTTCGGTGCGGGGCTTATCGGAAGTGTCTGTCGTGGTCATGGTCGCGCTGAAGTCTCTACTCCGCCTCTTTTGTTGCTGAGGTGGGCTGAATAAGATTCATGCAGAAGAGGTGGATTGCAACTCGCAAAAGGATGCTTCACCTCCTTGGTCAAAAGTTGGAAAGTGAAACGTAACAAGGTTCACGAAGAAGGGTCGGCACCATCTGCACCAACTTTCCCACTTTTTACCTTTTAACTTTTCAACTTAAACCTTCAACCTTCCCCACATGCCTTCTTTTGACATTGTTTCGGAAATCGAGCGGATGGAGATCGAGAATGCCGTCAATCAGGCGGTGAAGGAGCTAGCCACCCGGTTCGACTTCAAGGGGAGCAACGTCAAGATCGAACTGACTAAGCCAGAACTCATCACGCTCTCCGCCGAGGATGGCAACAAACTCAAGGGAGTCCGCGAAATCATGGTAGGAAAGCTCGCAAAACGGGGCGTCGATCTCCGTAATGTCGAACAGAAGGACCCCGATGTCTCCTCGATCGGTAACACTCGTCAGGAGTTCGTGATCACCCAAGGACTCGAAGGGAACAAGGCCAAGGAGATAACGACGGCGATCAAGGCCGAAAAATTCAAGGTGCAGGCCTCCCTCCAGGATCGTCAGGTGCGTGTAACCGGCACTAAGCGGGACGAACTTCAGGAAGTCATCACCTTCCTGAAGGGCAAGGACTTCGGGGTGTCGCTAAGCTTCAAGAACTTCAGGGACTAGGCGACTTAAGAGCCGGCCGTTCTCGCGCAAAGACGCAAAGACGCGGAGGGGAGATGCTGCGGCAACTCTTGTCCGCCTAACCGATTCCACAAAACCTCCGAATCCAAAAGGCCTAACGTTAAAGGTTGGTTAAAGTTGATTAGAACGATTCATTCTTGATGACCGCCCTCAACGATCGAGCCATCAAGATGAATGGCACGCCAAACGGTGCGATCCCGAACGATGCCAACAGCATGACAGGGTGGAACACGGCTTTGACTCCTGGAATAGCCGGCCAGAGTAAAATAAGGAGTGCTGAACCAAGAAAGTAAATCGCGCCAAGCCACGACAGAACCAGCATCCCAGAAGCTGCCCATATGCGGTGAAATATTCCGCCGATCCCAACGACGATGCCCGCAAGGGCCACCGCCGAGAAGACGACGAGCTGAACGCGATAGGTCGCTTCGGAATGCACCGACGACATCCCAGCCATTACAAACACAACGGGTGCAAGAGCGATCCAGATCATACCGAACGTCCGGAGGCGCCGCCTAGAGTCTTCTGCTGTGCTCATTTTCGGCTGAAGTATTTTGGAATAACCAACCCCTCTCTTGCACTCTCTTGCGTTAAGACCCTAACACTCTAACAGCCTAGGCCTCATCGCGCCTCTTGTCAGTAAATGCGAAAATCAATGATGCGGTCTGCAGCAAAAGTATCGGAACGCCAAACCTTAAAATCCGGTCCAAGTAGATGTTCTGCATGTCGGTCGAACTGATCGGCTGGGCGTACGTGACAAAGCTGCCGGTGATTAAGACAACGGTCAGCACGATGCTTCCAAATAGAAGTCCCATCACGATTCGTTTCCTGGTCATGAGCGTGGTGGCGTCTAATGGTTACCAGGCGGTTGAATAGCTGTGTTTTTCTTTGGGTTCATGCGGGGGGCTTTACTGTCTTTTTGGATGGTCGATAGTTTCTTCAGCTAATACAAAGCGGTTGCGTCCCTAACAGCCTAACAGTCTTCAGCCTAAACCCCTATGCATCTCCAAGATGCTTGCCTGGTACCAGGTAGCTGCGGACGTAGTCGCCTACGGAATCCTCTAGGCTGGTCGGAGTGGTGTTCCATCCGGTGGCGCGGAGTCGACTGACATCGGCGCAGGTATGGTACTGGTACTGGTTTCGGATGTGATCCGGCATGTCGATGAACTCGATCTTCGGCTTGAGGTTCAATGCCGTGAAGAGGGCTGTTGCCAGATCTACCCAGGTACGGGGGGTACCGGTGCCGATATTGAAGAGGCCGTTGGCCGACGGTGTGTCGGCGAGGTGGAGGGTCATGGCGACCGCATCCTTCACGTAGACGAAGTCCCGGACCTGCTCTCCATCACGATAGTCGGGACGGTGGCTGCGGAAGAGGCAGACCTTGCCTGTCTCAAGGATCTGTTCGTAAGCCTTGGAGACGAGGCTGCGCATCTCGCCCTTGTGACCCTCGTTGGGGCCGAAGACGTTGAAGTATTTGATGCCGGCCATCCGGTCGAGCCAGCCGTTTCTTTTCGCATGCAGATCGAAGAGGTGCTTCGAGTAGCCGTAGGCATTGAGCGGGCGTAGGGTGTCAAGATGATCCGTCCCATCGTCCATGCCGCGCGTACCATCGCCGTAGGTGGCGGCGGAGCTGGCGTAGACAAAGCGAATGCCGCGCTGCAGCGACCACTGGGCGAGGCGCTTGGTGTAGCCGAAATTATTCTCCATCAGATAACCGGCATCGGTCTCGGTCGTCGCGGAGCAGGCGCCGAGGTGGAAGATGGTGCGGATCGAGTCTAGACTCTCCGGCTCGCACTCCAGTCGGTCTAGAAAGGCATCGGCCTGCTGGTAGTCGGCGAATCGGAGCGGGGAGAGATTTTTCCACTTCGCATCCTTACCTAGCACATCGGTCACGAGGATATCTTCCTTGCCGCGCAGGTTGAGTACATGGATAAGGGCGCTTCCGATCAGGCCGGCGCCGCCAGTGACAAGGATGGATGGGGACATGGGACAGGCTATTTTTTTGCTGTGGCGAGGCCACTCTCGTCGAGCTCCTCCTGAAAGATCTGTGTCTTATCCCCATAGACGCTCTTGGCGACATCGATGAGTCGGGAAGCTTTATCAGGATCGCCTGCCTTGTAGGAGCGTGCCGCCGAGGCAAAGTACCAAGCGGGGGTGTTGCTTGGGATTGGCGAGTCGAAAAGCCGCTTTGCCAGTTCTGGATCAGACCCTTGAATCAATAAGAGGAGAAGGAGCTTGTACTCCACCAGCTCGTTGTTGGGTTGTTCGATCAAAAGGTTCCGGAAATAGGCAATCGCAGGATCCCACTGCTGCTGGAGTGAAAGTAAGGCGCCGATGTTGTACCGGGCAGGAAAGAAACCGAGCGACGCCTTCAGAGCCCCCTCGTAGCAGAGTCGGGCTCCTGCGTAATCCTTGGTCTTGGTTAGAATCGCACCCTTCAGATTCAAGACGGTCGGGTCTTCGGGGCGCACTTGAAGCGCTGGCCCGAGATCGGAAAGGGCTTTCTTATAATCCTTCTGTTCCAAGGCGTCCGAGGAGGCGAGGATGGAGGCATCGGCATCCAAACCGGAAACCTGAACCGCCAGCGCCCTGAATACAGAAAAGCATAGGAGAAAAATCGCCGCGATTCCCGCAGATAAAAACCGAAAAGTCTTGGGCATCGACCTGCTCATGTTCAACGATTGAGAAGCATGGAGATAGCACGTCCGGTATGGCAACAAGATCTTGGAGAAACTAAAGAACCCCAGTTTGCAAAAGGTTGGCTTCGCCGGGTGATTTTCCAAGCCGCGGTTCTGATCCTTTTTCTCTGCCTGATCTCCGGCCTTGGCCTCAACGCCAGGGGCGATCAATCATTCGCCGTGGCACTTCCGGAGCTGGAGGGACCGGTAACGCTAGGGATCTTCTCCGAAGAGGGGGCCCTCCTACGCCTCCTCTATAGTGATGCACCTGTGGAATCGATTCCCGCCGGGCTCAACGGCCTCATCATGACCTGGGATCAAAAAGATGATCAGGGGCGACCCGCGCCAGCAGGAAACTATATCGCGCGGGGCTTGGTTCACGGCCCCCTAATTATCTCCAGCCTGCCGTTCTCGGAACGCAATGGTCTGATGCCGCCTGAAGAGTCTTTTGCACTTTCACCCCTGCCTTTGATCAAAAACACGATTACTGTCCGCGCGGCCAGAGATGCGTTGCTGGAAAAAAACCCTCCTCTTTCAGTCACCGCTAGGCTTGAGGGAAAAGTCTGCATCCTTGCCGTGGAGGGACTTCCTATCCTTTCCGTTCCCCTGCCCCAACTTGGAAGAGAGGATTCCCATCAAAGAGTCCGCCTTGCCCATGGCATGAAGGAGGGAAGCGCCCGCCTGATGGTCGAGGATCTCGGGGGAACAACCACCTATGAGATCACGGGATTGGACAAACTGGTTCCCCTCTCCGCAGGAAAGCTGGGGGTCTCTCCGGATGCTTTCCATTCATCGCTGAGTACTGGAGAATCCGTTCCATGACCCCGCTCCGGATCATGCTCATGATGATAGCACTTCCGATGACGGGAGGAGTCGCCGTTGCTCAGCAACAGACGCTGAAGGAAATCAAGATACCCTACTCGTTAACGTGGGGGGACAGCATCGACAAGGTCCGCGAGATGATCAACGCGGTGAAGGCCCACGAAACCTCCTGTACTGAGAAATCGATCGGTAAAGTCGTTCTGGAAGCTGATGGACTCAGCATTGGCGACACATTGCTGAAAAAGTCGCTCTTCAACTTCAAGGATGGCTCCCTTATCGAGATAGAGCTTCAATATGACGACCCCTCTTGGGATGCCGAGAAGACGGTCGACTTCTTCGATCGCACCAGACGACGCATTGACGAACGCTACGGCCCCGGCACTCTTCTGGTGAACAAGGTGAAGGAACATCCCCCAGGGGACAATATTCCGAAGGAAACCACCTACACGCTGATTATCTATCAATGGAGTCAGCCGACGGTGAACCTTGAGCTGAACTACTATAGCGTCGAGGAAAAGGATAAATCCCTTCGTCTAGTCTCCCTCCACTACAAGATGCCGTGATGGGGAAAGGGCTATTAGGCTGAAGACTATTAGACTGTTATAACCTAGCACCCTCGGGGGCTTCCCCCTACCTCTACCTCTGCCAGCCTTCAATTTTGTAAACTTTTCCGAGGAGCTTTCGCTCCGTGGCACCCGAGTCGGGTTCGAACCAGACCTCAAACCGTGCGGCGTAAGGTTTCCCCCAGTCCCCCTCATAGATCGTGAAGTCGGTGTTGGAGAGGAAGAGTTCGTTGGGATCTGACGACCATCCGACCCATTCGTTGCTTCGCTCCTTGAGTCTGGAATCTGAGAGAGGCGTCCCTTTGGTCACCTCAAAGGCCTTGAGGTAGATTCTTCCGGGTTCACCGGGGTTCACGCGGATCAGGGATTCGTAGATGCCCGGTTGCATGCCGTTACGAAGATCGAGTGACGGGGAACCCCGCGTGATGGCTCCGGGAGGCAGAATGGATCTCATGGTCTTTTCACTGGGATCGGCCGCCAGCGGGGCGATTTCCTTCTCGAGAAAAGCAAGGGAGGCTTTGGTGAGACGACGCTCTTTCCCGGCCGACTCTTCAAAGACCTCGATGGCCAAGGGCGCTGTCGATATAATGGTGTGGCTATTGTCGGTTCCGTTCCCCGAGGAGACGAGGGCCAAAGCGCTCTCCCCCTCCTTCAGGAGGGTGGTGTTTTTGTCACCTCTCCACCAGGGTTGCTTGTCGAGGCCGAGGGTCAGGCGTGTCTGGAAGTAGGGGATCCCCGATTTCTCAAACATGTCGATGTCATGCCGGGTGTAGTAGCCATGGAGTTCCCATCCCCAGTCGGGACCGACGGCCCAACGTCGGGTGGCGAAGCGTTTGCCATGTTCCTGGAAGACTCGCCAGCTGGGACTGGAGGCGAGATAGCGTTTCAGGAGATCCGGGTGATTGGTGGCCAGATCGATAAGCGACGGAAGTCGGGCCGTGATGGTCGGGTCCTCGCTTGGCTGTTGAGAGAGGGATTCGAGGAGACTTTTTTGGAAGAGATCAATCGCGCTTCCCGGCTCATGGGGACGCTCGGAGAGAGGAAGCTCAACCTCGATGTTGGTCGGGATGGTCAGATTGCCCGCGAAGTCGTCCTTATCCGCGAACATAAGGATGAATGAGCCGACGATCGCTAGGGCCAGGCCGACCGGGATCGTCAGGAAATGAAGGATCCCCCGTAGCCACTGTTTTTTGAACAGGTTCCACAGTGTGCTTCCAAGGAGGCCGAGGAGGCCGAGCAGGAAGAGAACGGCAAATGCGTTCGTGATCAAAGAAAGGCGCCTTGGTTCAAAGAATGCGCAGGTGAGGCCCAACGAGAGCGACAGCAGCGGCATCACCGGAGCCAGCCACCAACTGCGGAGATAGAGGGAGTAGTAATGGCGCAGGGCTTTCATCGGGCGATCAACGGACTTGTCAGCACGATGAGGAAGATATGCTACTAGCACAAGGCGTCGATTTTTTACCTAACAGCCTACAGCCTAAAAGGCTAACAGCCTTCGGGGTCTTACGATCCCGATCACGCTATCTCCACCGGGCACTCTGGCAGAGCCTTGAGGAAGGCCTTGCCGTAGGGACGCGAAAGAATGCGGCTATCTAGGATCACGATGGATCCTCGATCCTTAGAGCTGCGAATGAGCCTGCCGACTCCCTGACGTAATTTCAGGATCGCCTCGGGCAATGAATAGGTCTGAAAGGGATCACCTCCCGCGGACTCGATCTCCTCCAACTTCGCCTCGGTGAGGGGATGGTCGGGGGTCACAAACGGCAATCTAGTAATGATCACGCTGGAGAGAGCCTCGCCAGGCAGGTCAACACCCGTCCAGAAGCTATCAGTCCCGAACAGGACGCTCTCCCCGTCCTCGCGAAAGCTTTCCAGCATGCGCGAACGCGAGAGCCCTCCTCCCTGCACGATAAGATTCCACCCTTTCTTCTCGAAGAAATCTCCCATCCGGGCAGCGACCGACTGCAGAGTCCGGTGGCTTGTAAAGAGGACAAAGGCTCGCGCACAACTCTCCTGCGTGAAGTAGCTAATCCAATTGGCTAGCGATTCCTCGTACAAGGGATCCTTCGGCTCGGGCATCTTGCGTACGAGATGCAGCTTCATCTGCTTTGAGTAATCGAATGGGGAACCGAGTTGCAGCGAGGGCACCTCCAGAGCGCCGACACGGCCACGGAAATAATCGAGTTCCGAAGATCCGACGGAAAGCGTCGCGCTAGTCATGACCGCAGTACTCCCCTCGCGAAAAAGGAGTCGTCCCAAGAGCGGCGCAACAGCCACGGGGGCCGCATGCAGACTACACCAGGAGGAGGTCTTGCCATTCCGCTCCACCCAGTAGACATGGCCCGGTTCGCTCTGTGAGAGGAAATCGACGAGCCCCGCCCTGGATGTCCTGAGTCTCGAAGCGACTTCGGAAAGTTCCCCCTTGAGCCCCTCCTCCTCTGCCTTTCCGGCGGCGGTGCCAGCGGAATCCGCCAAACGCGCCAAACTTTCGGAGAGAGGGCTCCCAGACACGGCTTCAATAAGATCGGCTGATTGATCTCCGCGCACACGGCATTCTCTTCCCTGCCGGAAGGTGCAGGCTCCGGCGATCAAGTCAAAGAATCGATCGATTTCAGGAATGAGATCCGCAGCCGTGCTGATCCCCTCGTTGTATCTGGCCTGCTGGAGAAGTCCCTTCCGGGTCCTCGGGTTGTAGAGACGCTGAATCGACTGCCGGAGACCGTACTGTGAGAGGGAAAACCCGAGATGCCGTGAGGCCACCTGCTCGACGGTGTGGGCTTCGTCAAAGATCACAAAATCATCAGGAAAGAGATACCCGACCCCCTCGTCCTCAGGGTCTCCAAGGAGAGTGAAAAAGAGGGTGTGATTGAGCACGAGGACCTGCGCCGACTGCGCCCGGCGGCGTGCCGACTGATAGAAGCACCCGGAGTCACGGCCGCAGGTTTTAGGTGTGCAGAGATGCTGCTCACTGCAGACTTGTGCCCAGAGTTGCTGCGCAGGCTCGAAGGGAAGATCACTGAGCGAGCCATCAGAGGTTATCGCGGCCCACTCCCGGATGCGTTCCAGCTCCGGCTTCTCCTCAGTGGTAAAGAGATCGCTGCCATGGCGAAGGGCACGGGCAAGCCGGGTGGGGCAGACATAGTTCTGACGTCCCTTGAGCAGAACTGCCTCGAACTCTTCACCGATCAGGCCCCTCACCAGCGGGACATCCTTGTAAAGCAGCTGTTCCTGGAGGTTGATGGTATGGGTGCTGATCAGGGCCTTCCGGCCCGTTCTGATGGCATGAAGGACTGAGGGGATCAAGTAGGCGAGGGATTTCCCGACACCGGTTCCGGCCTCAACCACAAAATGGGACCGATCTGCCAATGCCCCAGCCACCCCTTCTGCCATACGCTGCTGCTCGGGGCGCCATTCAAAACCCCGGATCGAGGCGAGCGAACCCTTCGGCCCGAAGAGTTCCGCAATTTCACGCGCAAAGCCTCCAGTCACAGGCGGAGCGCCGGGAGTAAGCTCTTCATTGATGGAAATCATGGTGTCGGTCGTGATGGCAGGGTGTTTACGATTGCAGAATCCGACGCAAGGGACTCAGAATCGTTTTCTTTCCGGCCTCCTGCAACGGGTTTCTGCCGGTGACTGCCATGACGATCTTCGACCGCTACCTTCTCAACAAGTTTCTGATCCCGTTTTTTTACTGCGTTTCGGGATTCATCTCGGTCTGGCTGGTCTGGGATCTGAGTGTCAACTTGCCGGATTTTCTTTCCGGACATGCCACCTTTGCCCTCGTAACGCGCTACTATCTTCTGCAGATCCCTAGCGTCATCGTCCTAAGCGTGCCCGTGGGACTTCTCCTCGCCCTGCTCTACACACTAACCCAGATGTCCCGGCGTAACGAGATCATCTCCATGCTTTGCGCAGGCGTCAGCCTCTACAGGATTTTCGTCCCTCTCGTGATCGTGGGACTCGTCATGACGGCTCTTCTGGGCGCCCTCAACTACCGACTGGCTCCGCAGGCTGGATCCTCAAGCGAAGAGATTAAGAGCGAGATCAAGTCGGGGCAGAAGCCATTTAACGGCATCAACAATCATCTCTTCCGCAACCGCGAGGACCGCCGACTCTGGTATCTCACTGCTATGTTCACCAAGGCTAACCAAGCCTTGAATGTCGAGATCATCCAGCAGAACGAGTTGGGCATCGTGACGGAGAAATGGTATACTCCGCATGCCGCCTATGTACCTGAAACCGGAACGTGGTCACTCATAGATGCCAGGCATGTGATCGTCGATGAATCGGGAAACCAAGTCTCCTCAGAGTCCTCCCCACGCCTGGAGATCAAGGGCTGGCATGAAACCCCCTGGAAAATCGCCAGCTCGAAGATGAACTCTGATTTCATGGGACTCCCGGAACTGACCGATTATCTGCGCTACAATGCTGAGTTTCCAGAGACTCGCCTCGCGCCCTTCGTGACTCATTGGAACTACCGCTGGGCCCTTCCCTGGATCTGTTTTGTGGTGATCTTTATCGCGGGCCCGATGGGAGTGGTCATCGGGCGTCGCGGGATTATGGGAGGGGTTACCGCGGCGATCGGACTCTTCGCCGCGCTGATTTTCTCAAGCAGCCTCTTCATTGCCCTTGGCAAGGGCGATCGCATCCCGGGATGGGTAGCGGGATGGGGGCCGATCCTGATCTTTCTCTCCATAGGAATCCTCCTCTTCTGGATCAAGGCAACGGGCCGAGAGCTCCCAAAGTTGCGGTTGCCCGGCTTCTGATCCTGACCTAAAATCGTTTAATTCATGCAGCAGGACTGGAACATCAAGGCACGCTCTGAGGCATGCGACGCCACCGGACGACCCTTCGCCGAGGGAGATGTCTTCCATGCCGCCCTCTTTATTGAAGGCCAGGGATTCCGTCGTAGCGACCTTTGCGAAGAGGCATGGAAGGCTCGTTCGCTCGACCCAAGCGCCGAACCTCCCTTCTCAGCATGGCGCTCCAGATTCGAACCTCCTGCTCCTCCACCGCGGGAACCGTTGCCACGTGATGACGCCGAGGGGATGCTTCGGAGGCTTATCGAAAGCAATGATCCGGCCCATACCAACACCCGCTACCTGCTCGCCGTCATGCTGGAGCGTAAGCGGGTCCTTAAGCCGCAGCCCTCTCCCGATAAGACTACGCTGATCTATGAACGAACCGGAACCGGCGAGACCTTCATCATCACCGACCCGCATCTCTCTCTTTCTGACCTAGTCGCCGTCCAAGAGGAGGTCTCTGCACTCCTTTCTGGTCTTTCCACATCAGCAATGCCCACGATCCAGGAGCCACTAGCAGCCGAGTCGAAGACAGCGTCTTCTCCGGCTGAAGCAGCCTGAACACGTGCACAAGTTATGGAGAAGGGCTCCCCTCCGCTCTTCCTAGCCCCCATGGCGGGGGTCACGAATTCCATCTTCCGTACCATCTGTAAGGAAAAGGGCGCCGATATCCTGACCACGGAGTTCGTCTCAGCGGACGGCATCATGCACCGAAATGCCCGAACGCGGGGCTATGTGGAGTTCACTCCTCTGGAGCGTCCCATGGGGGTGCAGCTGTTTGGAGGGGATCCAAAAAGGCTGGCGGAAGCAGCTCGACAGGTCATCGACTGGGTGAATCCGAACTTCATCGACATCAATTTCGGATGTCCCGCTACCAAGGTAGTCTGCCGCAACGGAGGCTCCTCTCTCTTGCGCGACTGTCCGTTATTGGAGAAGGTCGCCGATGCCGTCGTGCGAGCCTGCGCTCCACTGCCCGTCACTGCCAAGATCCGTATCGGCTGGGACGCCAACACCATCAACGCCGTGCAGACGGCTCAACTTCTGGAGGGGGCGGGAATCCAACGCGTCGCCGTCCATGGCCGGACGAAGGCTCAAGGATACTCGGGTGAAGCCGATTGGGAAGTGATAGCCTCTGTCGCCGCTTCTGTCTCAGTTCCAGTAATCGGCAATGGAGACATCTCTGATGGCGCAACGGCACTCCATCGCATGAAAACAGGGGTATCAGGACTGATGATCGGACGGGCAGCAATGACCAATCCCTGGATTTTCACTGAGGTGAAAGCAGCGATCGACGAAATTCCTTACACGCCTCCATCCTTAGAGATGAGATGGGAGCTCGTGCGCCGGCATTGCTCCTCAGAAGTGGCATCCAAGGGAAACGAACGCTTCGCGATGCAGGGTATGCGCTCACGCCTCATGGCCTACACGCGGGGAATGCCTGCCGCCCGCCCGCTTCGCGCCAGTCTCTCGTTAGTTAGCTCCCTGATGGAACTCGACGACATCATTGAAAACCATCTTCTGGAAATTCCCGATGAGACAGCCCTCCTGATTTCTTAATCGGAATATCGCGTGCCGTAATCCAGGAAAAAATCCCAAAATCCCTAAACCGGCAGGAAAATCGTGAAGGTGGAGCCCTCGCCGGGGCGGCTATCCAGAGCCACACGCCCTCCATGTGCCTGAACCACATTTTTCACAATCGACAATCCCAGACCAGTGCCTCCCGTCTGACGGGCGCGGTCGCCTCCGACACGGTAAAAACGCTCGAAAATATGGTCCTGATCTTGGAAAGGAATGCCAGGTCCTTGATCGCGGAAACTGATGGCGACTTCGAACCCCTGCAGCAATGCGCTGATCACGATGTCGCCGCGATCACCTTCTTGGGGAACGCCATGGCGAAGCGCGTTGACCAAGAGATTTGAGAAGGCCTGTTCGATCCTGTATTCATCAACCGGGACAGCTGGAAGTCCCGAGGGGAGTTCCAGTCTGACACGGGCGCCGCGTTCCTTCACTTCACTCTCCAACTGCTCAACAACATTCGAGAGGAGCACTCCCAAGTTCGTTGGAAGAGTCTCGAGGCTCCCTCCCTTTTCCTCCATGCGGCTGATCGTGAGAAGATCTTCGATCAAGTGGTTCAAACGGTCGGCGTGGCGGCGCATTACCGCGAGCGATTTACGCATCATCTCACGACTGAGCCCTCCCTCTTGAAGAGTCTCCAGATAGCCGTTGATGATCGACAGGGGGGTGCGAAACTCATGTGAAACATTTGCTACAAATTCCCTTCGGACGGACTCCAATTCACGAAGCCTTGTCACGTCATGCAGCACCATGAGGCATCCTCCCGGGGACTTCATGTTCGGCGTCTTGAGCGTGGCGGCCGTTACCACTAGATGGCATCGGTCGCTTCTTCCCGGAATACCGAGGGTCAACTCGCCTCGTTGCACTTCACCTGTGGCTGCGGCACGTTGGGCAACCCCCTGGAGTTCATGGCCCATAAAGACTTCCGGCAGTAGGAGGCCCTTGACTTCGCCACGCAGATTGAACATTGCAACGGCTGCTTTGTTCACCAGACGAATACGCAGATCCTCTCCCGTAATGACCACGCCCTCGGTCATACTTTCGAGAATGACAGCGATGCTGAATTCCTCCTCAGCAAGAAGGCTCTTCTGGCGGGCAAGTGTTTCCGCGATGACCCGTAGCTCACCGGCAGGCTTCCTGAAGATCCCGGGCAATCCACTTAGAATCACCGGCCTGAAATCGCCACTGGCTATCCTCCTAAGGATTTCCAACAGTTCCCCAGCCGGAAGCACGATGCCACAGATAAGCCACCAGAGACAGCAAGCAGCCAGAAACAGGCTGGCTCCCCAAACAACAACCCCATGCATCATATCAACCGGGCGGGCACCATAAAACGGTAACCCTCACCCCGGATAGTCTCCAAATAGGCAGAATGGAGGCCCAATTTTTCGCGAAGGCGGCGCATGTGCGTATCGACCGTCCGCGTGTCAACTGTGCTGCGGTATCCCCAGACCTCTTGGAGCAGTTCGTCACGGGATTGAATCGCTCCTCCCTTATCGATGAGCAGCGAGAGCAATCTGAATTCAGTCGAAGTCAGGTCGATCCGCTGCCCGTCAAGGATGACCCTTAGTGAGCTACGATCCAGAACGAAAGGACCAACAGCGGCAGCTTCTGAAACGACGGCTGGACGAGCCCTTTTCAGGAGGGCTTGAATCCTTAGTAGCAGCTCTCTTGGACTGAAAGGCTTGGGTAGATAATCATCGGCTCCTAGCTCAAGTCCCTTGATCCGGCTATCAGCCTCTCCCTTGGCACTAAGAATCAGCAGCGGAATATGTGCCGTGCGATCTTTAGTCTTCAATTTTTTGGCAACCTCGAATCCATTGAGCCGGGGAAGCATGATATCCAGAATAATAGCATCTGGACATTCCTCGGACGCCAAAGCCAGCCCCTCCACTCCATCAGCAGCCACAATAACCCGTAGCTTGGCTTTTTTCAGATGATACCGGATTAGATCGGATACATCTTCTTCATCTTCAATCACAAGTATTGTCTCGGACATGGTGTGGGTGGTCGTGAAATCCCGTGCTCTCCGTAGGAGCTACCCGAGTGGAGGCATGCTGGCAAGCGCCTCTTTGGGACGAGGCACGCGCAAAAATCTCATGAAGACAAAAAAGCGGGCCGCCTGATTCGTCCCGGAAAAACCATGAAACCGGAACGAGGCGGCCCGCCCCCAATGTTAACCTGTATATTCTGACATTCGCACCGAGCATCCGTTCAAAAAATTTATCGTTCCTTTGATTTTTTGGTTATTCTGCTATCCCTGCACGGTTGCCACCCTAGGCGGCTTTCCTTTTGAGATCATGAAAACTATCGGCGTATTGACATCGGGCGGAGACGCCCCCGGAATGAATCCTGCGATTCGCGCGGTAGCGCGGACCGCTGCCCAACAAAACTGCCGTGTGGTGGGCATCAATAATGGTTATGACGGGATTTTCGACGGGAATATCGAGGAGCTCGGCCACCGTAGCCTAGCCTCCATCATCGACCGCGGTGGTACAATCCTCCAGTCAAGCCGATGCAAACGGATGTACAGCCCGGAGGGGGTGGACGCCGCACGGTCTCATCTTGCCCAACTCGGCATCCACGGACTGATTGTTATCGGAGGGGATGGCTCCCTAACCGGAGCCCGCGAACTCGCCCGACGGGGCGTGCCCGTGGTGGGTATTCCCGCCAGCATCGACAACGACCTCTCCGGCACAGAAATGGCCATCGGCGTCGATACGGCGACCAATACGATCATGAACTTGGTCGACCGGATTCGGGACACGGCCAGATCCCACCGTCGTTGTTTTCTCATTGAGGTGATGGGCCGCAATTCCGGATACCTTGCCCTCACCACGGCTATTAGCTCGGGCGCCTCGGTAGCTGTCATTCCAGAGTTCCGTTACAACATGGAGAATATAGTCTCCCTACTTCACAAGCGCTATGAAGAGGATCGTGGCAATTCCATCGTGATGCTGGCGGAAGGCGTCTGCGGTGCTGAAACCTTCATGGAGCGTATGCAGAAAGCCGTTCCCGGAGGGGAATTCGAGCAGGAAATCCGTATTACCGTCCTGGGTCATGTACAGCGCGGTGGAAGTCCGACACACTTTGACCGCATGCTTGGTGCACGATTTGGCGAACTGGCTGTCATGGGCCTGCTCCAGCAGGAGACGGGATGCATGACGGCGCTAGCAAAGGGATGTACCACTCTGATCGACCTTGATCAGGTGATCGGAAAGAAAAAACATCCAACCCCAGAGCTCCTACGTCTTGCCAGGAATCTGAAGGTCGAGTTCGGCGACACTGTCGAACTCTAATCCCTGATCCTTTCCTGCGCCGTCCGGTTCTCCATTATGGAATCCCTCCTGACTCTCCCCATCGGGGATTATCGCGCTGTTGAGCTGAGCTTGCGCCTGACGATGTTGCTGATCGTCATGACGGCCCTACTCCAAATTCTCTGCCTCAGCGTGGTGGAGCGGCGATTTCGCCTGCCCCTGACTCTCTCTTCGGTGGCATTGCTGGGAGCGGGATTGTTCGAGTCGGGCGTCTGGCTCGCCTGGAAGGAAGCCTTCGAGCTCGCAGGCACTTCTTATTGCGTCACCGGTCATCTGCTTGCCGGGGAAGACCGGATCATCGCCTGGTCGCTCGGTGCCCCTGCGCTTCTTATTTGCTTTGGCTTGCTTCAGCTCAATCCCCGAGAAAAAGTTTTCCGTAACCTTTGTTGGATGGCCCTGGGATGGGCAATTCTTGGACCGTTTTATCAGACCATGGCACTGATTGGGTTCGTTCTATGCGGGGTTCAGTTACGCGGAATCCTGCCGAGCTCATCCAAAAAACAGGAATCCCTTAGGACAGAGACCATCATCGCCATCGCAAGCATGGCGCTGGGTTTCACAGTCACAGAGCTTGGATACCTACATCTCCTACCACTAGGAAAGACGGCAGAGGAAACTCTTATCAGAGGCGAGGTCATCCGTTCCCTCTGCGACCTTGTCACACTGGTTGTTCCGGGAGTAGCACTCCTGATTGGAATACTCAGAATCTCCGGAGAGAATTCGAAAGGTGCTTAATTCAACGCCTGCTTGATCGCCTCCACCACCTGCAACTGCTCATCGAGTCGGAGGCCTGGGAAAATGGGTAGCGCCAGGCTTTCATTGGCCGCTTGCTCGCTGGCTGGGAAGTCTCCCGGTTTGTGACCAAGGTAGGCGAAGCATTCCTGTAGATGCAGCGGTACGGGATAGTAGATCGCACAGCCGATCTTCTGCTCCATAAGATGAGCCATCACAGCATCTCTCTGGCGTGTCTTAATACGGATCACATACTGATGATAGATGTGATGATCTCGGAGGCCTGAATCAGCAAAGGGCTCGGCGGGAAGCGTCACCCTGTCGAGTAATCCCGCCGAAGTGAACGCTTCACTGTAGGCGGCAGCGTTCGCGCGGCGCGTAGCATTCCATCCATCAAGGAAGGGAAGCTTGGCCCGGAGAACAGCCGCCTGCATGGCATCGATGCGAAAATTGCCGCCGACTACCTTGTGGTAGTAGCGCTGCTCCATGCCATGGTTACGAATAAGCCGAAGCCTATCGGCCATCTCCGCGTCAAGGCATAGAGTCGTTCCAGCATCTCCGGCAGCACCGAGATTCTTGCTTGGGTAGAAGCTCACATAGGAGGTAGGTGCAAGAAGTCCGGCGGACTTGGTTCCTGACTGTGATGGATATTTCGCACCGAGGCTCTGGGCGGCATCCTCGAGAATTTCGATCCCGAACTCTGCCGCAACGGCGCCGATTCCATCCATATCGCAACAGGCTCCGAAAAGATGAATCGGAACGATAAGTCGTATACGGTTTCCCTTCGGGGATCGAAGAATCCCATCGGCATCCCTCTTCAAGGAGGAGAGCAATGCCCTCAGGCTAGCGGGATCCATCATGAAGGTTGCCGAATCAATATCGCAGAAGAGAATCTCGGCCCCGGTGCGATGAATGCACCCAGCGGTGGCAAAGAACGTGTAGGGAGTGGAGATAACCGCATCACCCACTCCTATTCCCATGGCCATCAGGAGTGCCAGCTGAGCATCAGTTCCAGAGGACATTCCGACCACATGACCACCGCCGAGATATGTGCTCAGATCACTCTCAAACGCCTCCACTTCAGCACCAAGGATATAACCTCTATGTCCAAGGACGCGAAGGGCAGCCTCGCGGACAGCCTCATCGACCTGCGTTCCGAAACGGCTCAGGTCAAAAAGTGGGATGGGAAGAGGAAGAGGCACCTTGCGCGAAAGAGCGTGAAGCCAGCGAGTTACTTCACCACACCGAACTCAGCGCGCCGATTCTTGGCCCAGGCGGAATCGTTGCTGGCTGAATCAACGGGCATTTCGGAACCAAAACTGACGGTCTGAACATTGTTAGCTTTCATGCCCTTGGCGATCAGAGCCTCGCGCACGGCCAGGGCACGCTTCTCGCCCAAACTGCGGTTGTATTCCTGGGTGCCGCGCTCATCAGTGAATCCGGCGACGATGACAGTCGTGCCGCTTCCCTTGAGGGCATCAGTGACAGCGGCCACCTTGGACTCCTGATCGGGGGCCACAGAAGAACTGTCATAACCGAATTGGACAGGCGCATACTGACCGCGCTGCACGTTTGAGCCCATGAAGTTGGCACCTTCGGTCCGCTCTCCGAGAGGCGTGCCGCTCACATAGTCACCGTCGATACCCGCGTATTGCTTGTTCTTCTTGTTGGCACAGCCGGCAAGAGTAAGTAAGGCCGTGATGGAAAGGAGGGCAAAGGTTTGAAAACGCATCCATCTATACAGGGTCAAAAGCGGAAAAAGATCAAGAGTGAGGGTGCAATTTTCTTGCCCGCAAGTGCACCCTTTGGCCTGTTTTATTTCTACCGCGTCCAGGTCGGCTCTGTGACCTTCCCAAGACCGCTGATTACTGGAATGGATTTGCCTGTCGGGACATCTAGTAAGGAAATGGTGCTGCCGGTACTGTAGACGACATGGCGTGAGTCGGCTCCCCACACAGGATTCTCTCCCTGCGCAACGATCCGGGCTCCTCCTCCATTCAGATCCATTACAGCGACGGAGAATCCTCCACCTGAACGAACATTGAAGGCAAGTCGCTGTCCGTCAGGAGACCAGCTTGGCTCGGTGCAGTAACCAAATCCCGTGGACACAAGGCGACCAGTTCCCCCAGTCGAAGAGATCTTGTAGAGCTGCGGCACGCCAGTCTCGTCGCAGGAGTAGATGATCTCTGCGGCATTTGGAGACCAGGTGGGGCTCGATTCGGCCGCGCGGGTGTGAGTCAGACGGCGGACTCCACCACTGAGACTGACCACATAAAGCTCGGGATTCCCATCCTTGCTGATGGTGCAGGCAAGAAGGTTCCCGTCTGGTGAGAAGCGGGCGCCTGAATTGGTTCCAGGAAATTTGACCAACCGCACTCGGGCACCCGTTGCCAGATCAATGACATAGATATCTGCATACCCTGCCTGATAGCCGGTGTAGGCGAGCCGATGGCCGTTGGGGCTGAGTGCCGGTGAGACGCTCAATCCATTGTCATGGGTGAGTTGGCGGCCATTGGATCCGTCATAATCGGCAAGATAGATCTCTTTTCTACCACTCCGATTGCAAACAAAGGCAATCTCACTTGTGGCAATCCCCTTGTGACCGGTCAAAGTCTCGACGATATCATCAACAAACTGGTGGGCTGCCATGCGGGGACTGCCGCTGTAGTTCTTGGAGAGCACCACCTCGCTGCCCTTGACGACCTTTCCCTGAAGAACTCCTCCGGCGAATGTGCCGCTGACCGTGAAGGAAGCCATCCCTGGCTGGACCAATGCGAACCATCCTGCAAGCGTCAGGTCATTCTGGACCACCTTGGAGGCAAGGGCCCCATCACTGCCTCCAATCCCGGTAAAAGCGACATTCAGAGCATCACTTTTGCGGACAGTAATGGTTGGAGCATCGGCTGCCTGGAGAGAGGCTCCCAACAGGCAAACCGCAAGAAGGGGAAGAAGACGGTGTAGTCGGATCATGGTATCTGTTTGATGCAACTGGTAGCGAAAGGCAAGTCAGCGCGCGCTTCGATAGCGGGGTTTGGTAGCGTACGATCCCGGCAACTCGAGGCGCACCGAAAGACGGCGCGCTCCAGCAAGAGCTTTTTTCACTTTGGCATCCACGGCAGATCCCTCGACCTCTAGGTAAAAGACATAGGTCTCGGGTTGTCCGGGAACGGGACGAGAGACAATCCTGCAAAGATTCACCCCGGCGCGGGCAAAAGGCCCCAAAAACCGATGCAGACTACCCGAAGTCTGGGGAAGGGCAGCGACGATTGCCGTTTTGCAGCGCTTCTCTTTCGGTAATTCGGCTGATGCCGCTGAGATCACGAAGAAATGGGTGACATTCACCGCCTCTGGGCGGACGGGAAACTTCAAAATGGAAAGGCCGTAAAGTTCTGCGGCTCCTGGCGCAGCAAGGGCGACAGAGGTGGCGGAGAGCGCAGCCTCCTTAGCAGCTTCCGCTGTGCTCGGACTTTCAATCAGGGTAACTCCCGGAAGGTTTTCCATGATCCAGTCACGGTGATGGCGGAGGGGCATCACGTGCGAATAGACGGCCTTCAACTTTCCAAAGGCTGTGCCGGCGTGCCCCAGTAGGGCGAGGCGAACATCAAGAGCCAGTTCCTCGGCAATAAATATTTTGCCTGCCTGCTCAATGAGCAGATCGACCGTCTCGGTAATGGTACCTCCGGACGAGTTCTCGATAGGCACCACACCCAACTGGGCCTGCCCCGAGCGCACGGCATGAAACACCTCGGTGATCGTGGCCACGGGAAGGCCCGCCCGTTTTGGAAAACGTCTCAGCGCGACTAGGTGGGAAAAGGTGCCTTCAGGTCCAAGATAAGCAACCTTGCCAGACTTGGCGGACTTAGCAGGCTTGGCAGTTGAGGAAGAGGGCATATCTTGCAAGATTTATGAGGGTTGGTCCTTCTACGCGCAAGTCTGCTCAAAGAGATAAGCCCGGAAGTGGGCTTAAGTCGAAGCTAATGGGGGATTGATTTCCGGATTGCCTGCGTGCATGAGGAGGGGATGCATTATGCCCCCATGATCAGGATAGTTCTGATCCTTAGCCTATTCGTTCTCATCGGATGTGCTGGATGCACTCAACTCAAGAATGGGGATCGGGGTAGGACTAAGGATCAGAATCATCAGGCAGGCCAGCCATCCACCAAACCTTCAAAATCGGCTACACAAGGCCTGATTGATCGTCTGACTCACCCAGCGGACTTCTTTCACCTTTTCGCGAGGGAGCAACCTCAGCAGCCCAAAAGGGCAGTCGCCCTTCTGACGGTTGGTATTATCAGGACTATCTCAAATGACGGGAGCTACGTGATTGCTGAGCTTGAGCCCGGAATCATGGTCACCACGGGTAGCTCTCTGCTGGTCACGGAAAATAATGAAGAACCTTTACGCCTCAAAGTCGCCGAGATTACTCCCCCTTATTTTGTGGCGGAGATAGAGCATGGTCATCCGGAACCCGGGGACTTGCTGAAGCAATAGCTCTCTAGAGAGCCCAATTACACCCATATCACCTCAAAGATTAGGATGTGGGCGTGGATGTGGATATAGATTTGGACGGACGGGGAGAGATTGACTTCAAGACATGATTCCAAGCACTATCTGGATACTTAATCACCTTAAGGAAGTCTTCGGAATTCCTTTGAGATATCCACTCTCTCATGATCCCTTCTGCGGGCCATAATCTCAACCAGCTTAACTCTCTCAACCTTGAGGAGGTAGATTCCCTTGCCGAGATCATCATGGTGATGCAACGCCGTTTCTTGGCTAGCCTGATGGGAGAGTTGGCAAAGGGGAAAGTCTCCTTCCCTCAGTTTTTCCTGCTCGGGCATCTCTCTTCCCAAGGGCCCTCCGGAATGAGCTGCATTGCCTCACTCATGGATCACAGCATGCCGGCGGCGACGGGGCTTGTACAGCGACTGGAAAAACTAGGCTATATCAGACGCTCTGCAGACAAGGAAGATCGGAGAAAGGTGCTGGTTCAAACTACCCCCAAGGGAAACCGTCTTGTGGAGGGAGTCCGCAAGGAAATCGCAGCCAACCTCGCGAAAGTGATGGAACTTCTGGAGCCTGCGGAACAACGGTCTTGGTTGAACATTTACAAAAAAATACACGATTACTGCACCTCCTGCCACCGATGAAGACCTTCTCAAAACTCAAGCTGACTCTCTGCTCCATCGTTTTCGCTGCCCTAAGCATGCTGATCTCTCCCACGGGAGCAGCGCAATCCCCAACGAATAGCGACGCACTGGTCGGCATTCCTAGCGGCACAGCGCAAGCGATGGATGCGGCGGCCTCGAACTCGATTATCGCCACGAACCTCCCCTCTGAGTCAGACCAGTCTATAAGCGGGATTTCTGTCGGCGGTCAGGCTCCCTACCAGGAACAGACAAACGCACCCATCCTGGCGACCAACTTGCCCTCTACCGATGACCAGTCCATCACTGGTTCCTCCGTTCTGCCTGCTCTTTCGACCAACCCTCCCATGCCGCCGCAGGGATTGGATGCAGGCACAAACGCCCTGACGAATCTCCCCATCATCCCGACCCCGGATCTTCCCATGGCGGCACCGATCACGAATGCGATCACTCCTTCGTCGCTTCCCGCGCCACTCCCTGAAACCACGACCGGCCCCTTTCCCATGTCTACTCCAACGAGTAACAACTTCGGGCTGATCGATAAGATCATGAAGTTGGTGAAGGATGTGCCCCTCACGGCCGAGGCTCTGGCAAAAGCAGGCAACAAAGTCGTTCCAGGAATCATCGCCAAGGACGCCAAGAGGATGAGTATCGATGAATCAGTCCAGTATGCTTTGGCGCATAATCCCGATATCCTGACCGCCGTCCAGAACATCCAGAGAGCCTCTGGTAACTACATCAATGTCCGGGCTGGGCTTATTCCAAAACTCAATGTTCTGCCCGCTTACACCTGGATAGATCCTAACATTCAGAGCGGACAGACGCCTCCAGGATATGGCGGCGGAGGAGGAAATCCCTTCGTTCAAGTCAACCAGTCATGGAATATCAATTTCCAAGGCACCCAGCTTCTATATGACGGATGGAAGACCCCGGCCCTCACCGAGGCTGCCAAGCTTTCCGAGCAGATCGCTTACTTCCAACTTCGTCAGACTCTCGATCGTGTGGTGGCAGACGTGGTACGCCAATTCTACCAGGTTGTCCTGAACCGCGCCCTTGTGATTGCGAACGAGCAGCAGGTCGCCCTTTACAAAACCCAAGTCACTGACCAACAGAGTCGTTACGATGCAGGGACAGTTCCTCGATTCAATGTGCTCCAAGCTCAGGTTCAGATGGCCAACGCCATGCCTCCCTTGATCGCAGCGGAAAACAATCTGCGCACCTCGCTCTTCCGTCTCGTGCAACTCATCGGCATGGACTACCCCAATATCCAGAACGTGAAAATCCCCTTTGATGTCGATGGTGAACTCGGCTACTACCCCCGCAAGTTTGATGAGAATGCCTCCATTCACACCGCCCTCCAACGCAATCCCCAACTCAAAGCGCAGCGCTTCAACATCCTCGTTACTGCGAAACAAGTAACTGCGGCCATTTCGGGTTGGCTACCGACGATCAATGCCAACGGTGGCTATCAGGTGCAGAGTTACAAGTATGACCAATCCCTCTCGGAAACCATCGAAGGGTGGTTCTTCGGTGCCTCCGGGAGCTGGGCGATCTTTGATGGCCTAGCCACGTACGGCTCGGTCAAGCAAGCAAAGGCTACCATGCAGAGCGCCAAGATCGCCTATGATAACAACGTCCGCGGCGTCGTCACCGAAGTGCAGACGGCCATCTCCAACATTCAGCAGGCGAAGGAAACTATCGACAGCCAGAAGGCCACCGTGGAACAGGCGGCCGAGGCGCTCAGACTCTCCCGTGAGCGACTGGATGCGGGTGCGGGAGTGCAGCTCGATGTGATCAATGCGCAGGTTCAACTCCTCCAGGCTCAGACATCGGTGCTGTCAGCTCTCTTTCAATATATCTCTGCCACTGCGGAATATGACCGGGCCCTCTCACTGCACACGCAATACGAGGAACTCTTTGATGACCCACTGAACAAATGGGAGAAAGCCCGGTACCAATCCCTTAATGCAGAGAATCGGACCCGTCCACAGCTTCCAAGATCCATGCGCAAGAATGATCCACTGTCGCCGGGGGTCAAGTTTGACGATCTGATCAAAAGCTCCACCGTGCGGAAACAGGAGCAGCCACTCGACGCGAAAGACAAAGGCAAAACAGCTAAGGGCACGAAGAAAACCGACAAGAAATCCGTCGATTGAACGAACGACATCCCACTGTTGAAATTATCCAGATCCCCACACGGTGCTCAGTGCATCATGTTGCCGCACGGTTGATCGGACGGATTCCCAAGGTTGAGGTTGCACTGGAGCGAGATGCTGCGATGGCGGCACTGGCGCCACATCAATTCAACTTGCTCAGAGAGCAAGGACTCGGGAGCTTCCCTTTGGTCACTGCGGAACAGGTTCACGGAAATCATGTAACCTTTGTTGGGGAGCCTTCGGCATCGCCAATTCCAAATTCTGACGGCCTACTCACCGGCGTAAGAGGAATCACCCTTGGCATTTCTGTTGCTGATTGCGCCCCAGTCTGGCTGGTCGCCAAGGATGGATCAGCGGGAGGGCTACTTCACTCGGGGAAAAAAGGAACAGAACTGGGTATCGTCCCGGAAGGCATTCGCTCCCTCTGCTCCATGACGACTCTCTCTCCCAAAGATCTTATTTTAGTCATCGGTCCTTGCATTCGTCCTCCCTGCTACGAGGTCGATTTTGCTGCAGAAATTAGGCGTCAGGCCCATGAAGCCGGCATGACAGATATTCTCGACGAGTGCATCTGCACGGCATGTCATCCTGAGCGCTACTACTCGTACCGGCGGGAACTCGGACTGACAGGACGCATGCTTGCGACACTGACCCTTCTGCCACGATGAAACGTGATTTCGATCCAGCTCAACCCGAATTCATGGATCAAGCCGAACTGCTGGATGGTAGACCCTCGGCGGAGCTGCAGCGTGATCTTTCCAACCTTCGTTGGCTGAACCGCCACTTCGGCGCTATCTCCATTTTACATCGATTTCTGAATCGCTGGCTGACTCCTGTCATTCTTGATCCTCGGCAACCCCGACTCAGGGTTCTTGATCTGGCCACTGGCGAAGGGGATCTCCCAAGAGAACTCGTCACATGGTGTCGCGAACGAAATATTCCCGTCACTGTCGATGCCGTCGATGCCAATGCCGCCACCCTTGCGGTGGCACGGGATCTGAGTACGGAATTTCCTGAGATCACTTTCCATGAGGGAGATATCCGTGCATGGAACTCAGATAAACAGACCTCCTGGGATCTCGTGCTCTGCTCGCTGGCTCTCCATCATTTCAGCTCGGAGGATGCGGTGCAGGTCCTGCGGCATGCACGGCAGCTTTCCTCCCGGCACCTACTTGTTGCTGACCTGAAAAGGAGTCGTATGGGAGCGCTTGGAATCTGGCTACTCACCGCCACCTTCCTGAGGGAGCCGATGACCGTTCACGATGCACGCCTCTCGATTCGTAGAGCTTTTTCAGGCTCAGAGCTTACTGAGTTGGCACGAAAAGCTGGCTGGGGGGCATTCCAACAGGCTGATTTTCCCGTCACACGTCAGGCAATCTGGATTGATCGGATTCCAGGAAATAATCCCGCACAACATTGCTGAATTCCTACTGCTGTGTCGGTGATTCCGTGGACTGAGAAGAAGATCCCTTAGGTAGAAGCTTGGGACGCCACTTAGGATGCTTAGCGGAGCCAACGGATTCATACTCAAAGATTTTACTAACGGGAAATAGGACTAACCCAGGCAACCCCTGCGCATTGAGTCTCATATTCATGCTCATCTTGTCATCTAAGTAGTAGATGGTGCCGTTCCCGATCATATTAAACCCTTTCCCCTGAATAAGCAGGTTGCGCGTGGTGATCGCCCCGTTCTCGACGGTGAAGTCCGTGGTCGCTTGCCGCGCATTCTGATACCCTAGACCAGGAATTATTTCGTTCAGCAGAAGAGAAAGAGGGCCAAAGATAGGCATCGCGAGGACATTGCCGTTTTCAATTAAGAGATTTCCCTTGCCAGTCATAGCGTGATCATCACCCCCAACAGCATGGAAGGCGTAGTCAGCAGTCAGGCTTCCACTTGATTCACCGTAACCAAAATACAGCATGGCGAGTGTCTTGAAATCGACTTTCTCTAGATGCACGGACGCTCCATAACGACTGTCTCCCGGTGCTACAGAGACGTCAGCCTTCAGTGCCACACCCCCGCCGAAGAGGCGCGACTTAGGCAAGTCGACCAGCACTTTCTGACCCTTTAGATGGACCATGCCGGAAGTGGAGCCAAACGGAAGATCCTTTCCAATCAGGGTATAACCGAGACCTGCCGGTGCATTGAGTTCGATGTGAAGGTCGTTTTTTTGCGGGTCTTTCAGTCCGACTTTCCCTGTGAGGCGAAGATTGGGGGGGGTGATGAAACGGTAGGCCCGTAGGGACTCAGCTATTCGTGGATCGATCCATGTCATTAACTGCACGGGATCCAGCGACGACTGCACCTTTGGAAAGAGCCCTTCCAAGTTCTTATAATCATAAACGAACTCACCGCGTCCCGAACCCTCGCCCATTCTCACCAAAATATCGCGAAACGTGACGGCGCCTTTGGCTGCTTGAAATTTTGAACTCAGCCCGTCAATCCAGGCCCCACGCATGGCGGCTTTCCCGAGTTCCAGACTGCCATTGCCTTGAAGTTGGAGAGGATCAAGGATGGGGGCTCCCCCCTCGAAGCTTATCTGAAGGGGATCCTTGAAATCCATCCCCTCGAAGGCCTCCCGGGTTTTCCCTACTGTCATCGGGGCAAACTTTGAAGGGAAAAGAGATGCCTTGAGACGCACCCTGTTGTCACC
>JAPJNA010000054.1 GCA_026461395.1 Chthoniobacterales bacterium
AAGCAGGAGCCTCCCAAGCCCGATGAGCCCAAATTCCAGAAGGAGGAAGCTCCCACTGATGAGAAGCCGCCAGACAAGGCTCCAGAGCCTGCCCCTATTTCGACCAGTATCCAGGGCAATGACGCCTCCGGTCTTGCTTCGGGGGGTAATGGCATGGGGGGAAGCGGCTTCGGTGGCGGTGGCGGCGGGCATGGCAGCAAGTTCGGCTACTATGCCGGGCAGGTGAAGAGCCGTATCCTCGACGTACTCCGTGCGAATAAGAAAACCCGCAGCGCTGTGATGGATGTGCAGGTTCGCGTCTGGCTTGATGAGAGCGGGCATGTCTCCAAGGTCTCCCTTTCAAAATCTACCGGCAACCCGGGCCTGGACGAGGCGCTGAAGTCGGAGGTCTTAACTGAAATCTCCATGAGTGAGCCACCTCCCCGGGGGATGCCGATGCCCATCGTCATGCACTTCAGTGCGAAGCGTCCCGGCTAATTTCTTTCCGACATTCATCACGACATAATTCTCATGGTTCGAGCTATCCATTCATTGATGACAAAGTCCCCGGTGTTCCCCGGAATTTTGCTCTTGCTGATCTTGGTCACGATCACGGCACGGGGCGCCGATGATCTCTTCGCTCCCGAGCCTGTATCTCCTGCATCCTCAGCGTCCCCTTCACCTGCTTCACAAGTCAGCCAGCCTTCTCTTGCAGCCGATACGGCAGCCATGGCTGAGGCGGCGGCAGCCGTATCGACTGTCCCTCCGATTTCTGTCAATCCTGTAAACTCTACAAATTCTGATCCCTCGACTCCTCTAGAACAGAATCAGACACCTGCACCCACCCCGAATCCTTCTCCGGCCGCCGCTGCTCCGAGCGTGAGCACGCAGGAAGCCGCTTCGACAAAGGATGCTCAGATGAAGGATGCTCAGCCGGTCGGTACAAAGTCCCAAGCTGCCGCTCCAAGTCTTCCGATCGACCAGCCCCCGAACTTGGACCAACCTCCCGATGTGATGGCTGCTTCTGCTCCGTCGCCAACTGCTCCCTCGGAGAATGTCACCTTGAATCTGATTAATCGTCTCGTCCAGCGAGGCATTCTCACAAAGGAAGATGCCGGCGACTTGATCCGCCAGGCCAAGGAGGACGCCAAGACAGCCGCACAGCAGGCGCAGATGACCCAGCAGGCATCTCAGCAGGCTTCCGCCGCACAGCAGATGGCAGTCGAGGCCGCCGCCCCTCCCTCTTCAGATGAATCTGTTAGCGTCTCTTACGTACCTGAGATCGTGAAATCCGAAATGAGGGACGAGATCAAGCGCGATGTCATTGCAGCCGCGCAGTCCGAGGGATGGGCTACGCCGAATTATCCCTCATGGATCAATAACTTTCGTCCCTTTATGGATTTACGGTCGCGTTATCAGGGCAACAACTATCCGGGGAGCGATTCCGTCACCAATTCACAGGAGTTGCTGGACACGTTCAATTTCAATGCAATCAACACGGGCCAACCGCTCAACATGTCTCAGATTCCGGGTTCTTACCAGCAGGGCGCTTTCTACTCCTCCTATCCCGGGCTTTATCCAAGCGGACTATTTCCGATCCCCCAAAGTCAGAATGTTGCACTCGGATTGCCCTCAGGTCAGCAATACTACTATCCGCAACAGTCGCCCGGTCAGACTCCTCCTACCTACAACACGACACAGCAACGTCAGCAGGTGCGGATCCGTTTCCGCTTCGGTGCTGACATGAATCTTGGCGAAAATTTCACCTCAGGCTTTCGGATCGGCACTGGCCAGAACGGATCTCCCGTCTCTGAGAACCAGACATTGGGACTTGCGGGCACCTCCTCGCAGGGGGGTAATTTTAGCAGCTACGCCATCTGGCTCGACCGCGCCTTTGTGAAATACGAGATAGGCGACAGTCCTGACAGAATGGCGGCCTTGAGTTTCGGCCGCTTTGATAATCCTTTCTACACTCCTACATCGATCATGTGGGCGAATGACATAGGATTTGATGGGATCGCCGCCCAGGCTCGCTACAAGATCCTCAAGGGTGTGACACCGTTTGCAACTATCGGAATCTTTCCCTACTTCAACACGGATCTGAATTTTCCCGCGACAGCGCAGTCCAAAACATCCAGCTATGACAAATACCTCTATGCAGGTCAGGTGGGACTCGATTGGAAAATCACGAAGGATCTGAATTTCAAGGGATCCGTGGGATATTATTATTTCCAGAACGCCCAGGGCCAAGTCTCCGCTCCCATGGTCACTCCCAATGCCCAGACGCAGGGTAACACCGATGACACAAGACCCTCTTTCGCCCAGCGAGGAAACACCTACATGGAGTTGCGTAACATTCAGAAAGTCAATTCTTACCCCACGAATTCAGACCCTGTTGTTCCCGCCTACGTAACAAACAACACTACCGCGAACTACGTTGATAATCCTGATTATGCGGCAGGCAATGCAATTCCTCCGGCGCCCGGATTGGTCCCGCTTCCCCAATACCAGAATCAATTCCAATACTTTGGATTGATCACTCCGTACAACATTCTCTCAGCCAACGGGCGCTTGGAGTACCGTCACTGGGAGCCGTTTGTGCTTTCACTCTCGGGTGAGTGGGATCAGAACATTGCCTTTAACCGTTCGAACATCCTGTCTGCTGGCCCCACGCCGGGTCCCGATAATAACTACAACGACACGTTGATTACCGGACCTGTGAACAATATTAACAGCGGCGGAAATTTCAGCGGCGGAAATAACGCCTGGATTACACAGATCAAGGTTGGTTCCGGAGCGCTGCAGAAGCGCTGGGATTGGGATTTCGGCGTTGCCTACCGCTATGTCGAATCCGATGCGGTTATCGATGGCTTCTGTGATTCGGATTTCGGTGGAGGAGGCACCAATCTCAAAGGATGGTCCGTCGGAGGCAATCTAGCACTTTCAAAAAATGTCTTCCTCGGCGCCCGGTGGCTGAGCGCCACAGGGATCGCGGGCCCCACCTACAAGGCAGACATCCTCCAACTCGACCTGAATGCCCGCTTCTAGCACGCATCCACTCCATTCATGAAAATTCTAGCTACTCCATTATTCATAATCCTTATTCTTGTCGGCGCAACGTCTCTTCGAGCTACGGAAAAAAAAGGAGTCAATGCGGTCGAACAGAAGATGAGGGAGACTATCCGCAATACGATGATCCAGCTGCGTGATACGAATGCAAAATTAGCCACGGCTCAAGCAGCCCAGGCGGAAGCCGAGGAGAAGATCAAGGAACTCCAAGGGCAACTCGAGGAACTCACCAAGAAGTCATCTGCAGAGAAGAAGTCATCCAACGAAACCATCGATGATCTGAAAACAAAACTTGCCGCATCTGAACAACAGGTCAACCACTACACCGAGTCACTTGCCAAGTGGAAGCTCGGCTATGCGAAGTTGGCTGAATACGCCAAGGCGACCGAAGGAAAGCGTGCTGAAATCGTTTCCAAAATCATCCTGCTTGATCGCCGCATAGCCGAACAGCAGCTTAAGAATGCCGAAATGTATCGCCTGGCTAATGAGGTTCTCGACCGCTATGCCCAGTTCGGACTGGGGACGGCTATTTCTGCCAGGGAACCCTTTGTTGGGATCACCAAGGTGAAACTCCAAACCCTATTTCAAGACTATCAGAACAAGCTCACTGATCAGACCATCAAAAAAGAGAGTCCTGCTGACTCAAAGTCCGGGGATTCTTCCGGCACAAAAAAACAAGATTAACCCGATTTTTTTGAACGAAAACCTTTTAATCACACTCCAACAAGTCCGATAGTACACACCACCTCTCCATTATGAACTTCCTCAAGATTATCCCCCTTATCGCTTTCACTATCCTCGGTTTCACCTCACCCACCCAGGCGGATGCCACGGTCATCGCAAAAGTCGGCGATAGTGAAGTGAAGGCCGACGATATCAAGCCCCTCATCGAGAAACTCCCGCTTCGCGATCAGTTAACGCTCTCCAAGGATCCCGCGGCCCTGAATAACCTGGTCCGCGAACTCATTGTTCAGCAACTCGTCTTCAAGGAGGCTCTTGCCAAGAAATGGGAGCAGCAACCCCAGATCGCTGCCCAGCTCGAGCGTATTCGTCAGCAGGCCATTAGTCAGTCCTACCTGCAGTCTCTGGCGATTCCTCCTGCCGAGTTCCCTTCTCAGTCGGACTTAGAAGCTGCCTACGATGCCCTGAAGAAAAACAACGCTCTTCAGGTCCCGAAACAATATCATCTGGCTCAGATTTACGTCGCTTGCCCCAATGGAGCCGACAAGGCCTCTGAGGAGCGGGCTCAGTCCAAGCTCGAATCCGTGCAAAAGGCTCTCAAGAGCGGTGATTTTGGCTCTGTGGCCAAGACCCAGAGCGACGATACTGCCAGCGCGCAGCGTGGAGGGGATCTCGGATCCCTCGGTGAGACGCAGATCCAGCCTGAGATTCGGTCGGCTATCTCCACTCTCTCGAAGAATGGAACAACCGATCCGATCCGTATGAATGACGGCTGGCACATCATTCGGGTTCTTGAGGTTAAGGATCCCTACACAGCCACTCTCGACGAGGTGAAAGTATCTCTGGCCAATGAGCTCCGCAAAGAGAAGGCTCAGGTCCTTGCCAAGGCCTATCTAGCCAAGCTGCTCCAACAGAATCCCGTAACCTTGAACGAAATCGAAGTTACCAAGTTAATCGATACCAAGGGGAAGTAGGGGAAGTAGGGAAAAGGGGATCCCTGAGTTCTGCTCGGGATCCTTCCATTGCAATTGCAATTGCATTCCTAAAGATCCCTTCTTAGATTGAAATTCTTATGAAGTTAGCCTCCATCACCCTCCTTGCAGCTGCCTCCTTAGCGTTGGTCGCCTGTAACCAAAAGAGCACCACTGCCGTCGAGCAATCTACCTTCCAGTGCATCTCAGCCAAGATCACAATCGCTGATAAGCAGGTGGACTCCGTGGTTCAGTGGAATACAAAGACTGGCGATGCTCGCCTTCTGAATGCCGCCTCCTTTGCCGATAAGTCCACCGGACAGCAGGGTAACCTGATCGGATGGGTGCCTCTTGTTGATCTCCAGCAGGCCGTCCAGAATCTGGCAGCCCAGATCCAAGCACAGCAGAATGCTAAGGGAACCAACGCAGTTCCTACTTCCACGCCGATCAAGCCAAAGAACTATTAATCTTTCGTTTAAAGTCTACTTTTCGAAAAACGGCCGGAGCAATCCGGCCTTTTTTGTGCCCGGAGTGCGTGGTTTGAAATTATTCTTCTCAAACGGGGATTGACCCCGACAGGACTTCGCCGCAAATTCCCTCTTTCAGGCACCCGTAGCTCAACTGGATAGAGCGCTTCCCTCCGAAGGAAGAGGTTGTGAGTTCGACCCTCGCCGGGTGCACCAGATAAATGGGCTAAAGAGGGAATGCGGCCTAATGGGTGAAGCGGTCCAAGAGTAGAAAAAAGCGATTCTTAGCTGATTCAAAGAGGGAGAGGTCGCTGAGAATTTCTTTTGGTGACTGGACATAGGAGGATGCTGGCGGTGCAACATCCGGTTCACACAGGGCCTCCCTTGCCATCTGTTCAGTCCATTCCAGGTGGAACTGGAGTCCGAGGACCTGATTTCCGTTCGGGCCCTCCATGAGGAAAGCCTGCTGCTCAGCAGCTTCGTTACGGGCCAGTTGAACTGCTCCCGGCGGGAGGATGTAAGTGTCGCCATGCCACTGGAAGGCCTTAAAAACATCATCCGTGCCGAACCATTCTCCTCCGACTACTGTCGGCTTGATCGGCTGCCATCCGAATTCCTTACAAGTGTGGCGGAATGCCTTTCCTCCAAGGGCGTCCGCCAGGAGTTGACAGCCCAAACAGAGCCCTAGGATTTTCTTTCCCGCATTGACGGCATGCCGCATGTACTCCTTCTCAGCGACGATCCAAGGGTGTTTATCCTCTTCATACGCACCCATGGGTCCTCCGAGGCTTACGAGAAAGTCCACGCTTTCCAGAGAGGGGAGGGGTGCCCCTCCGCTAATGAGGCAAAACACTATCGAATGTCCCCGGGACGTTGCCCACTCCAGCAAGGCGCCAGGTCCATCCAGGGGATCGTGTTGGATCAGCAGAATATTCATTCGTAACAAAATTGTAGCAAAACATGTGCCCCGTTGACATGGGCACATTGTACATAGATAGTAACCGGCTACTTAAAAAGACCATGGATAATATTCGCAACATCGCCATCATCGCCCACGTCGATCACGGGAAGACAACTCTCGTCGATCAGCTTCTGAAGCAGTCGGGCACTTTCCGAGCCAACGAGGCCAAAGCCACCGAGATCTGCATCATGGATTCCATGGATCTGGAGCGTGAGAAGGGCATCACCATCAAGGCTAAGAACGCCGCCTTCCAGTGGCATGAATACCACGTCAATATCGTCGACACCCCGGGCCACGCGGACTTCGGCGGCGAGGTGGAGCGCATCATGAAGATGGTGGATGGAGTGCTTCTTGTCGTGGATGCCTTTGGTGGTCCTCAGGCCCAGACTAAGTTCGTGCTCAAGAAGGCTCTGGAGAACGGCCTCAAGCCGATCGTTGTCATCAACAAAATCGACCGTGACAACGCCGACCCGCATAAGGTTCTCGATATGGTTTTCGAGCTCTTCCTCGAACTCGGTGCCAACGATACGCAGCTCGACTTCCCCGTGGTCTACGCCAGCGCCAAACAGGGGTTTGCCAAGAACGAGATCGACCAGGAGAGCACCACGATGGAGCCTCTCTACGAGGCCATCATCAAGCACATCCCGGCTCCGAAGAAGTCCGATGTCGACTACTTCCAGATGCTTGTTTCCAACCTCGATTACAGTGACTACCTCGGTCGTATCGCCTTCGGCCGCATCATTAGCGGCACGGTCAAGATGGGTGAGCAGATCGTTGCTATCCACAAGAACGGCACAAAAGAAAAGAAGGCCGTAACGGCGATCTTCGGCCACAAGGGACTTCAGAAGATCGAGCTTCAGGAAGCCAGCGCCGGTGACATCGTCGGTCTCTGCGGTTTCGAGGAAGTCTACATCGGTGAGACCATCACCGATAACGAAACCCGTGAGCCACTCGCTTTCGTCGATATCGATCCCCCAACCATCACGATGAAGATCTGCATCAACGACGGACCTCTCGTCGGTAAGGAGGGCAAGCTTGTCACCGCACGCCAGATCAAGGAGCGTCTCACCCGTGAGACCCGTACCAATGTCTCCATCGAGGTGAAGGAGACGGAGCTTGCCGGTCACTTCCAGATCAAGGCGCGCGGAGAGATGCAGATCGCCGTCATTGTGGAGCAGATGCGCCGTGAGGGCTTCGAGCTTCTCGTCTCCCGTCCCGAGGTCATCTACAAGCGGGGTGAGGGTGGAAAGCTTCTGGAGCCGATCGAGACGGTCTACATCGATGTCCCGCCTGAGAATCTCGGAGACATCCTTCAGAGTCTCGCTGGTCGTAAGTCCGAGATCATCAACATGGATCACAAGCCCAAGAGCGTCACCGTCCAGGCTGAGGCTCCGACACGAGGACTCATCGGATTCGAAACCGATCTGGTCAACCTAACCAAGGGAGCCGGCATTATGTCGCATATCTTTAAGGAGTATGCCGAATTCAAGGGCGATATCCCGACCCGCAACAACGGCGTTCTGATCTCCATGGAGGCGGGTGTCGCCATGGCCTACTCCATGGAGAAGATCCAGGAACGCGGCCGTCTCTTCGTCTCTCCTCAGGATGACGTCTATGTCGGAATGATCGTTGGTGAGAACTCCCGCGCCGACGATATGCCGGTCAATGTCTGCAAGGCAAAAACCTTGAACAACATGCGTAGCTCGGGAGACGGTAAGGGAGTTTCCCTCTCCCCGCCTCTCAAGATGAGCCTCGAGCGCTCGCTTGAGTACATCGCCCCCGACGAGTATGTCGAGGTGACTCCGCTCAGCATCCGTCTGCGCAAGAAGCTGCTCGACGCCACGGCCCGCAAGCGCGCCAGCTCGACGCCGGTTATTGCTGACGAGTAAAACTGCAAAAAGGCTACTAGACTGTAGGCTGTTAGACTATTAGGTCAGAGAAACAGAGGCTCCATACCCAAAAAGTTGGCGTTTAATCCGGATATCTGAAATATGAACTCGGAAAAGCTGCGCGTTAATATTTTGAATGGATGTCCGGAATTTCTCCTAACAGTCTAAAAAACTAAACCGCTAAAACCTTAACCTTTCTCCTCCTATGGGTCGCCAATGGCTCCTTGCGAAACGCGAGGTCACATCCCTCAAGAAGTCGAAGTCGACGGGGAAATTTGTCCGAGAAATTACCATCGCTGCCAAGCAGGGTGGTGCTGACCCTGCCACGAACTCCCGCCTCTTTGCTGCGCTCGAAAAAGCCCGTGCTGAGAGCGTCTCCAAGGATGTCATTGACCGAGCTATCAACAAGGGGGCAGGTATTGGTGAAGACAAGATCGTCATCGATCATATCGCCTTCGAGGGATATGCCCCACACAAGGTTCCCGTGATCGTCGAGGTCTACACTGACAATACCAACCGCACGACTCCCGAGATCCGAGTTCTTTTCCGTGATGCTCAGCTGGGTGCTCCAGGCAGTAACAAGTTCCTCTTCGACCATGTCGGTCTTGTGGAAGCCTACACTGATAATGTTTCTGTTGATCCCGAAGAGGCCGCTATCGAGGCAGGTGCTAATGAGGTCGAGGCGCTCAGCCACGAGCAGAACGATGACATCCCTGCCGAAAAGAAGGGAGCACGTTTCATCACCGACCGCACCGCCACCGCAGCTGTCACCAATTGGCTCAAGGAAAATGGTTGGAAGATTGTTACCAGCGAGATCGGCTATGTGGCCAAAACCTTCCCCACGCTAACCGATGAACAGCGTGCCGAGGTCGGGGAATTTCTCCAGTCACTCGAAGAGCACGATGATGTGCACCGAGTCTGGACAGCCATCAAGTAGGTAGGCTCGCGATCTTGACGTAGAGCGTCTTTGCCGCTTACTCGGCGTAGAACTGCTACGCCTTCACTCGCGCGCCTAGCTCTCCATCAAAGCTTACGAGCCTAAAGTCATTTAAAGGAAGGGACGTGAACGCCTAGCGGTGCATCGAAACTTCAAAACCCTCACTTTAAGAGACTGCATCTAAAGTCCCTGCGTCTCAGCGCCTCTGCGGGAGCTTTTCTCCACAAAAAAAGCCCCGGCCATTTCTGACCGGGGCTTTTGATTTTTCAGATCTGTCGGCTAACAGCCTTCAGCCTTCAGTCTTAATACCTATAGTGCGCTGGCTTGTAGGGACCCTCGGTGGAGACGTCGAGGTACTCGGCCTGCTCCTTCGTGAGCTGTGTGAGCTTCACTCCGATCTTGTCCAGGTGGAGGCGGGCAACTTCCTCGTCGAGCTTCTTAGGTAGGACATAGACACCGGGCTTGTAGGTCTCGCGGTTCTTCCAGAGCTCAAGCTGAGCAAGGGTCTGGTTGCTGAAGCTGGCGCTCATGACGAAGCTCGGATGACCCGTGGCACAGCCGAGGTTCACAAGGCGTCCCTCCGCAAGAAGGAAGATCTCGTTGCCGCTTGGGAAGGTGTACTTATCGACCTGCGGCTTGATGTTGGTGTGCTTGACCGTCTTGTCTGTCTGGAGCTTGTCGACCTCGATCTCGTTGTCGAAGTGACCGATGTTGCAGATGATCGCCTGGTCCTTCATGCGCTTCATGTGCTCGAAGCTGATGACGCCGACGTTGCCTGTGGTAGTGACATAGATGTCGGCACGACCGAGGGTATCCTCAAGTGTTGTGACCTCGTAGCCTTCCATCGCAGCCTGGAGGGCATTGATCGGATCGATCTCGGTGATAATGACGCGTGCTCCCTGCCCGCGGAGCGATTGGGCGCTTCCCTTGCCGACATCGCCGTAGCCGCAGATGACGGCTACCTTGCCGGAGATCATGACGTCGATGGCGCGGTTCAGTCCGTCGACAAGCGAGTGGCGGCAACCGTAGAGGTTGTCGAACTTCGACTTGGTGACGGAGTCGTTCACGTTGAAGGCAGGAACGAGTAGCTTGCCCTTCTCGTGGAGCTTATAGAGACGATGGACGCCGGTGGTGGTTTCTTCGGAGACGCCGCGCCATTCCTTGACCATGTCGTGCCAGCAGGTCGGGTTCTCTTTGTAGACCTGCTTGAGGAGGTCCTTGATGACCTGCTCCTCGTGATTGCCCGAGGGAGTATTGACCCAGCCGTCACCATCCTCGAGTTCGTAGCCCTTGTGGAGAAGGAGGGTCACGTCACCGCCGTCATCGACGACCATCTGGGGGCCCTTGCCGCCATCAAAGGAGATGGCCTTGTAGGTGCACCACCAATATTCCTCAAGGCTCTCGCCCTTCCATGCGAAGACAGGAACGCCGGTGACGGCGATCGCCGCTGCGGCCTGATCTTGGGTCGAGAAGATGTTACAGCTGGCCCAGCGCACATCTGCTCCGAGATCGGTGAGAGTCTCGATCAAGACCGCCGTCTGGATGGTCATGTGAAGAGATCCGGTGATACGGACGCCCTTGAGAGGCTTTTCCTGGGCGTATTTTTTTCTTATCGACATGAGTCCGGGCATCTCCTGCTCGGCGATAACGATTTCTTTGCGTCCCCATTCGGCAAGGGTGATGTCGGCTACTTTGTAATCGGTGGTGTTGGTCATGATTTTAGAGGTGAGGTGATCGGGTCTAGGTAATAAGTGATTGGGTGAGTGGGTTATTAGAGCTTGGCTGCGGAGAGAGCTGCTTTCTTGAGGGCTGCGGCCTTGTCAGTCTTCTCCCAGGTGATGTCGGAGTCACTCTTGCCGAAGTGACCGTAATTGGTGGTCTTGGAGTAGATTGGGCGGCGCAGCTTGAGCTGGGTGATGATTTCGGAGGGCTTAAAACCGAAGGTCTTCTTCACGGCTAGCTCGATGGCTTCCTCGGGAACAGTGGCAGTTCCGAAAGTATCGATATGGATCGAGACGGGATCAGGGTGACCGATCGCGTAGGCAAACTGCACCTCACAGCGTGCGGCAAGGCCGGCGGCAACTACGTTCTTCGCAACATAGCGGCCCATGTAGGCGGCCGAGCGGTCGACTTTTGTGGGGTCTTTCCCAGAGAAAGCGCCACCCCCATGCCGTCCCATTCCACCGTAAGTGTCGACGATGATCTTCCTGCCGGTGAGGCCGGTGTCCCCCTGAGGACCGCCGATCACAAAACGGCCGGTCGGGTTGATCAGGAACTCGGTCTTCTTGGTGAGCATCTTGGCGGGCAGGACCTTGCGGATGACTTTCTCGATGCAGAACTTCTCGATCTCCTTGTGTGAGATTCCCTCGGCGTGTTGGGTCGAAATGACCACGTTCACGATGCGGGTTGGCTTCCCATCGACATACTCGACGGAGACCTGACTCTTCGCGTCGGGGCGAAGCCACTTGGCCGCACCGCTCTTGCGGAGGCGTGTGAGTTCACTGCCGAGGCGGTGAGCGTACATGATCGGCGCAGGCATGAGCTCCGGAGTCTCGTCGCACGCATAGCCGAACATGAGACCCTGGTCGCCGGCACCCTGCTCGGCGGTCTTCTTGCCAGTGGCTTTTTTCGCATCGACACCCTGGGCGATGTCGGGGCTCTGCGACGTGATGATGTTGTTGATGAAGACCGTGTCGGCATGGAAGACATCATCGTCATGGTGATATCCGATCTCCCGGATCGCATCGCGGACGATCTTGCCAAGATTGAGAGCGGATTCGAGCGGCTTATTCTTGAGTTTGGGAACCGTGATCTCTCCACCGATCACGACGATGTTGCTCTTGGCATAGGTCTCGCAGGCGACTCGGCTGCTGGGATCCAGTGCCAGGCAGGCATCGAGAATGGCGTCAGAAATGGTATCGCAAACTTTGTCGGGATGGCCTTCGCCGACGGATTCGGAAGAGAAGATGTAGCTGCGTGACATGGGATCGTTGGGTTGGAGTTTCTAGGGTGACAAGTTGAGCAGGCAGAGCGCTGACGGCTTTACTTATGAAGATATATGTATATATAAATGGGTGTGGCGTCAATACTCCAATCCCTCCGCGCTCTCTCAGAGCCGACCCGCCTGCGTTTGCTGGCACTTCTGCTTGAGGAGGAGCTCTCGGTGGCAGAGCTGCAGGAGGCTCTTGGGATGGGACAATCACGTATCTCGGCCAGTCTGGGAATGCTCCGCCGTCAGGGTCTCGTCCTCGATCGTCGCGTGGGCAAGAATATCTATTACACCGCCGTAGTTTCGGCGATTGCCCCGCTACGGGATGCCGTCACCGCTGCCGTTACCGAGCTTCCCGAAGGAGAACGCGATCGTCACGCGCTCCAGCTCGTGCTCAACAAACGACGGGATCGAGCGGCCGATTACTTTGACAAGCTCGCCGGAAAGTTCGGTCGCACCTACGTGCCCGGACGTTCCTGGCAGGCACTTGCCCATGGGTTGCTCCGTCTCATGCCGCCCATGGTCATCGCCGACATGGGGGCAGGGGAGGGAACGCTCTCACAGCTAGTGGCCCGCACTGCCAAGCAAGTCATTGCGATCGATAATTCGCCCAAGATGGTCGAATACGGTGCACGCATCGCGACGGAAAACGGCTACGCCAATCTGGAATACCGGCTCGGAGATCTCGAGGAGCCACCGATCGAGTCGGGATCGGTCGATGTGGTCCTCTTCAGCCAGGCCCTCCATCATGCCGCACGCCCCCAGCGCGCCGTCGAGAGCGCTTTCAGAATCCTCAAGCCGGGCGGGCGAATTCTCATTCTCGATCTAGCCAGCCACACCTATGAGCAGGCCAAGGAACTCCATGCTCATGTCTGGCTTGGCTTCTCCGGCGTGGAACTCCACGCCATGCTTGAGAAGTCCGGCTTCCAAGATCTCGAGGTCAGCATCGTCGCCCGCGAACAGCAGGCTCCGAACTTCCAGACGATTCTCGCCACTGGCCTGAAGGCGGGTTGATTAATCAAGAGCTAAGAAAGGGGTCGGGAGGGCGTAGGGATGGGATCGACTGCATCCAGGATACAAGATGCACAGCAGGCACAGGAAAGGTAATTGAAAGTCGCGGCTTGTGAATTTTGTGTTTTTTGTGGCTACTCCCTTGCCTGAGAAATCCCTCACACAGGCTTCTCTGCGGCACGAAGAACGGTGACTTCTTCTGGTAGATAAAGACCGTGGTCGGTGCAGATGAAGCGTACCTTGGCGGCAGACAGGGGATTCTTTCTAGTGCCCGCATCTTGAAAGCGGTGCCTCTGCGGCTACCGTCGCCGCTTTCATCATCCACGACCGCGCACGCAGTCAGCGGCTCCCTATCCCAAGCCCTGATCGATCAGAAAGGAGCAGGGAGTGGTCACCAGCATCCCGTAGACTTTGGTATCAATGAGAATGCCGAAGTCCCCTGTATCAAGGGTCAGGAGTACATCACACTTGGCGGCGAGGGCAGAGATCAGGACAGGCTTGTCCTTTGATGCCGTAAGGAGAAGGGGGCGTTTACTCGTGAGAGCATTTGGGGTTAGGGAAAGGTCATCCTGCAAGGCTTTCCATGTGTTTGCGGCCTTGGGTGGGAACTTACCGATATTCCGATTTGTTTCGTCGCGGCAGTAGAACGCAGTCACAAGATCCCATCGCCATTTGTCGGCAATAGTCACGATAAGGCGGGAAAGTGATTTCTCGGATCCTGCCGCAGAAAGTAGGACGCTACTGTCGAGAAAGAGCCTCACCTAGATTGCTTTGTGGAAGCTTTCGAGCGAGATGACTTTGAGGGCCTCTTTTTTGAGGCGCTCTTCCAGAAGCGTTCTGCGTCTGCCTCGTCTGCGGCGATCCACTGCTGCATCTGCTTGAGGGGAATGTCACGTACCGGCATGGCGGTTGCGGGGTGTAAGAAAACCCCTCCATCGCGAAGCTCCATTAGCATCATGGGGTGATCGGCGCCCTCAAGCCCAAGGCCCTTCCTGACTTCAGGAGGAAGGGTGATCGTCCAGCGCTTGGAAACGGCAATTGCGGTCATGCTGCAATACTGCAATACAGCACAGTAAATGTCAAATTTCCTGCCACCTCTTGAAGAAGACGCTTTGCTGGCGGGAGAATTCGATGCCAAGGCTAGCACCTTTCTCGATCTGGAGACCCGCCTGAACTCCGCCAAGATGACCAAGCCCGTGATCTCGAGGTCAGCATCGTCGCCCGCGAACAGCGCCCCGAACTTCCAGACGATGCTCGCAACGGGGTTCAAGAAGTAATACGAGTGATTCTCGCAGAGATGCGGAGACGCGGAGACGCAGAGGGGTTGGGAAATATTCTCACTGAATGCAGGGGGGAGAGTGGTGTCGTGCAAGAATAGGCTTGATGTAGTATTTACTTTATAAGAAAAAAGGTATACATTTTACCTCATGGCTGACTCCTACACAATCAAGACGGCCCAGCAGCATTTTTCCTCCGTGGTTCAGGAGGCTACGGACCATCCTGTCACGATCACAAAGCAGGGGCGGGCCGTTGCCGTCATGATGTCGATCGAGAGGATGGAGGCGATCGCCGAGACCATGGAGATCCTTGCCGATCCGAAGGCAATGTCCGCGATACGCCGGCACCGTGAGGGCAAGGCAACTTACCATCCCGTTTCCGTCCTCGAGGAGTTGTGATCACCGTCAGACTTACCGGGGAGGTGCTGGATTACCTCAGAAAGCTTCCTCCGCAGTCGCGTCATGCCATTCGTGTGGCGATCAAGGGACTCGGAAAGGAACTTGGGGATATCAAGCCGCTCACCGAGGAACTGGAGGGTTTCCATCGATTGCGTGTCGGGAGTCACCGTGTTCTTTTCGAATACGAAATGGTCGGCGAGGAAAAAATTATCACCTGCGTTTTCGCGGGGTCGCGACGTTGGATCCACGAGGTCTTCCAGAGCCGCTTAGCCGAGTAGTCTTAGTTCGTTCTCACGCCCTGCTCTCCATCCAAGCTTGCAAGCCTTGATTGTCATGAAGAGGAGCTACTTACTTACCCGCGCTGAATTAAGAAACGTCGTTCAGCTATCAACGGAGGCAGCCACTTGAAATCACAAACGAAGCTTCTCATCCTTTTTTATGGATGGATCTTTCTCACCCCGAGACAATCTTTTGCTGGGGATGTGATCGCCGTGATGAAGAGTCCGTCAGTTGTCTATCGGCTGAAGGCAAGTAACGGAGCCTTCTTGGGACAAATCAACCCTTCCGGGGGAGTCCAGTCGGTGGGATGTGATGGGGAGATCATCGCCGTTTTATCAAATGCCGGTTCAATCTCTCGCTACAGTGCCAGCACTGGAGCTTTTCTCGGCCAAATTCAGCCGTCTGGTCGATGCTCAGATATCCAAGTGAGCGGCGGTGTCATCATCGCTCGATCTGTCCATACTGCCAACCGGTATAGCGCCAGAACCGGAGCCTTTCTGGGTCAAAGCCAGCTTTAACACGGGAACTCTGGAAGTCTTGACCGGATAGGGTGAATAGGTTTGCTGCGAGTTTCTCCGCTAGCTATAACCCATGCATAAATCCCCACTCACCGCCTTTTTCCTCTTAGCGGTCCTTTCTGCCGCGTCATTACTGCTAACTTCCTGCCAGCCCACTAAGCCTTTGGTAAAGATTGGAATCAATGCGGAGTTGATCGGTGAATTGCCCGCCGTGGGTATCTCGTGCAAGCATGCTGTCGAGCTGGTTGCAAACCTATCAGACTACAGTCTAAACAGCTAACAGCCTAGCTGGCGCCTGCGTCAGCGCCTCTTCAGCGGTTTCTCAAGCGCCTCGGCGCGGAGCTGGCTCAAGGCATCTGACCAATCCGTATGGGAATCACCGGCCCAGTCCATCTTCTGACGTCGTTCCGCGATGAAGTAGGCACGTAGGGCGATCTCGTCGTGGGAGATCACCGGTTCTTTGAATGATGGTTTGTGATCCACTGTGAATGAGGGGGCCAGCTTGGAAGTGATTTTCCCCGCAGTACGCTTGTTTCGAGTAGTTGCCTTTGATTTCACAGTTGCGGCGACCTTGGGCGAAGCGGCTGTTTTAGGAGTCAGTTTTTTAACCGACGCGTTCGATGCTGGATTGGCGGATGAGGATTTTTTAGTGGCCATAAATGTTAGTCCTTGTAGGTAAAGAGTATACTGAGTTGATGGGAGGTCGAAGGATTTTTTCTGCCAATTTCGTCACATGGGGATGTATCATTCACTTATGAAGGAATTTCTCATTCGTTGGTCCATAACGACCCTCGCCGTCATGGGGGCCTCCCATATCGTGCCAGGGATCTCCTACAGCTCCACCGGGACTCTGATAGGGGCAGCGCTGCTTCTCGGGATCATCAATGCTTTGGTGAGACCCGTTCTACTTCTGCTGAGCCTCCCCTTCATTATCGTCACCATGGGATTCTTTATCCTAGTGATCAATGCGCTCTTACTACTCTTTGTCTCCGCGGTGGTTCCCGGATTCCATGTTGAAGGCTTCTGGAGCGCTCTTTTTGCGGGAATCATCATCGGAATGATCAGCTGGATCCTAAGCAGCTTCTTCCGGGCAAGCGATGGGCGCGTCTATCCCGTCACTCACCACCAGCAGATGAAGCAGGTGGAGGGGCGGGTGGTTTCGGAGGAATAAACCAAGAAGAAACAGAAGGAGATGATCCCGCAGAGGCGCGGAGGCGCAGAGTAATGAGAAAAAACCTTTGCATGGTATCTTCCTGCTTTCCTGATGCTTTAGCAGGTAAGCAATTCCATATTTATTATTCATGATCCCGTTTTTTGACATCACCCCTGCGGCGCCGAAGATCTGTGGCATTACTTCTTATGAGGATGCCCTCCGGACAATCGAGGCAGGAGCCGGAGCCTTGGGATTCAATTTCTACTCTCCATCCCCGCGTTCGATTCCCGTGGCTGCGGATATTTCATGGATCACCAAATTAAAGGCCGACTTTCAAGATATCGCCTTTGTTGCCGTGGTGGTGAATCCCGGTGATGAGTTGCTGAATCATCTGGCCAAGGCTGCCTGTTTCGATGCCATTCAGTTCCATGGTGATGAGTCTCCTGAGTTTTGTGCTACGGAGGGGGGGAAATTTGTTCATTGGATCAAGGCGCTTCGCATCCGCTCCCAAGCCGATCTCGATATGGTTACCTCCTTCAAGACTCCCTTCCTACTTCTTGATGCCGCAGTTCCCGGTGTCTACGGAGGGAGTGGTCACATGATCGACTGGGGGTTAGCCGCAAGTTTTGTGAAGGAGTATCCCGAACGCCGGATCATCCTGGCCGGGGGTCTCGCTCCCGGGAATGTCTCCGGTGCGGTAACTGCAGTCATCCCTCATGCCGTCGATGTGGCCAGTGGAGTGGAGTCTGCTCCCGGTATCAAGGATCCGGTGAAGGTGGACGCGTTCATTTCCGCCGCACTTGCGGGCTGAATAAGAAAAGAATTAATTTGGAACTCATCCGTAATGGATGCGAAGCAACGGCCGGGCAAGCAAACTCAGGAATTTAAGAGGGTATAGGTACAACTGATAATTTACTGATCCGTGGGTTCGATCCTGTAGAGGTTTTGCTAGGAATTTCGGGTCAAATTTTTTCCTGATTTCCTGAGTTCCAGATTCAATAATTTCTGTGCATCCTGTGCTAATGAGCAAAACCTACCGTATCGCAGTACTAGCCGGAGACGGCATCGGACCCGAAGTCATGGCAGAGGCCGCCAAAGTCCTGCGCGCCGTCGAGAAAAAGTTTGGATTCATCCTGCAGGAGACCCCCATGCCGGTCGGAGGTGCCGGAATCGACCAAACCGGCAAAGCTCTTCCCGCCGAGACACTGAAAGTCTGTGAGGAGAGCGACGCGATCCTCTTTGGCTCCGTTGGCGGTCCTAAGTGGGAGAATCTTCCCGCGAACGAGCAGCCCGAGCGAGCGGCTCTGCTACCACTACGGAAGCACTTCGGTCTCTTTGCCAATCTCCGCCCCTGCATCTGCCTGCCGGAGTTGGCCCATGCTTCCCCTCTCCGCCCCGAGTCCGTGGCTGGGGGAGTCGATGTCCTCTGCGTGCGCGAACTTACCGGCGGCCTCTACTTTGGAGAGCCTAAGTTTCTCAAAGATACCGGTGAAAATGAAGCCGATCCGATCGCGGTCGACACGATGGTCTATAAAAAAAGCGAGATCGAGCGCATCGCACGCGTCGCTTTCGAGGCAGCCCGCGGCCGTGGCAAGAAGCTCACATCCATCGACAAGGCAAATGTCCTGCAGAACGGCATTCTCTGGCGCCGGACTGTGAGCGAGATTGCCAAGGAATACCCCGATGTCGTGCTCTCCCATCTCTATGTCGATAACGCAGCGATGCAACTCATCAAGAACCCAAAGCAGTTCGACGTGGTCCTGGCCGAGAATCTCTTTGGCGACATCCTGAGCGACGAGATGGCCATGATCGCCGGATCGCTCGGCATGCTCCCCAGTGCAAGTCTTGGCAAATCCAAGGGTGACTCCTGCCGTTTCGGCATGTACGAGCCGAGCGGAGGCACGGCTCCTGATATCGCCGGCAAGGGAATCGCCAACCCAATCGCCCAGATCCTCAGCGTTTCCATGATGCTTCGGCACTCGCTCAATGAGGTGGCTGCTGCCGACGCTATCGACTCTGCCGTCCGCACCGTGATCGCCTCCGGTCTTCGTACCGGCGACATCTGGTCCGAGGGAACGACGAAGGTCGGCACGGCTGAGATGGGAGATGCGATCGCGAAAGCGATTTGAAGCAGGTCTGAGAGAGGCTTCAGTCGGCCGGAAATTTCTTGCCAAAGAGACCGCATGGAAGGCAGCTTCCTTCATGGCAGCGACACACAATCCTGACGAAGTTTTCTACCGGGGGGCTGACTCCTTTTTCAACGCCCATGCAGATATCGGGCTGACTTTTGATGATGTCACGCTGGCGACCCTTTATTCGGATGTCCTTCCCAGCCAGACTCAGCTCGATTCACGCCTAGCCGACTCGCTACAACTCAACATCCCTGTCGTCTCAGCCGACATGGACACAGTCACCGAATCACGCCTCGCGATTGCCATGGCGCTGAACGGGGGTCTCGGACTCATTCATTACAACATGCCCGAGAAGGACCAGCTCTGGCATGTCAGCCGGGTGAAATACCACGTTCAGGGACTGATTCAGGATCCCATCAAGGTATCGCCCGATCAATCCATCGGGGACGTCCTCCAGCTCATCGAAGAGAAGAACTTCGGCTTCAGCACGTTTCCTGTTGTCGATGAGAGCGACAGACTCATTGGTCTGCTCTCCGGTCATGTGGTCAAGCCGCGCTATGCTTCTAAAAAGGTCTCCGAGGCGCTAACGCCGCGCAATCAGGTCCGTACTCTCTCTAGGAAGGAACTCGGGAAGGATCCGATTGCCGTAGCTGACAAGTTCTTCACCGAGCATGTCGGGATTCACAAACTGCTCGTCGTGGATGATGAGGATCGTCTCCACGGGCTCATCACCATGAGTGATGTCGAGAAAATCACCCAGGAACGCAAGGCGCAGTTCAAGCCCGCCCGCGACTCCCAGTTCCGCCTGATCTGTGGTGCGGCCGTCTCCGCGACGCGCAATGCTTTTGGGGAGCTTGATCGGGAGCGAATCCTGAATCATGTCGGTGCGCTCATCGAACGAGGCGTTGATGTTGTCGCCGTCTCCACGGCCCACGGCCATAGCAAGGGGGTGGGAGACACCGTCAAGGTGCTGCGCGATGCGTTCCCGAAGCTGCCGATCATCGCTGGGAATGTCACCAGTGCATCAGGTGTCGAGTATCTGGCCGACTGCGGCGCGAATATCATCAAGATCGGGCAGGGGCCGGGATCCATCTGCACCACCCGCATCGTGGCAGGAGTCGGCATTCCGCAGATGACAGCCCTCTATGTCTGCTCAAAGGCAGCGGAAAAGAAGAAAGTCTCCATTCTGGCCGACGGCGGCATTACCAAGTCCGGCGACATCGTGAAGGCGCTGACCATGGCGCAAGGGGTCATCTGCGGCGGTATGTTCGCAGGCTGCACCGAGGCTCCGGGCGAAGTCGTCGAAATTGGGGGCAAACTTTACAAGCAGTACCGCGGCATGGGGAGTCTCTCAGCCATGAATGCAGGGAGTGCCGCCCGATATGGTCATGACAAGAAGGACACCACCCGCAAGGTGGCTGCCGAAGGGGTCGAGGCGCTCAAGGAGGCCTGTGGGCCCGTGGACCGAGTGCTCGCAAGTCTCATTGGCGGTATCCAGAGTGGCATGGGATATCTCGGTGCTGCCAATCTGGAGCAACTCCGCGAGAAAGCCCGCTACATCCGTGTCAGCCCGGCCGGCCAGAGAGAGGCCTCCCCCCATGACGTGGTGGAGTTGAAGACCAGGAGCTGAATCTGAAGAGGTATTCCTCCAGCCGCCGTATTCGTTAGAGAAATTGACAATAAAAAACGGCGACCGTTTGAACGATCGACGTTTGAATGTCACGCATGCACTCCTCGGAAACCATCTCTCAGTTCTCCACGATCGATGCAATCTTGCAGGGGATTTATGATGGGCCGGCAACCTTCGGGGAAGTCCGGCGATATGGCGACTTCGGGATCGGTACGGTCAATCATCTCGACGGGGAGATGCTGGCTCTGGATGGAGTTTTCTATCAAATTACGGGAGATGGCATAGTCCATGTCATCCAAGACAAGGAGAAGACATCATTTGCCACAGTTGCTTTCTTCAATCCCCGTCATCATTCCGAGGAGACACATGTCTCCTCGCTTCGATTGCTGCAGAAAAGAATCGATAGGCATCTCGGGTCTAAGAACTTCTTTTGGGCCATCAGGATCGACGGGATCTTTTCCTCCATGCGGGTGCGCAGTATTTCCAGACAGCATCCTCCCTACAGACCTCTTGTCGAAGTAGCAAAGTCGGAGGCCGTGTTCCGATTCAGCAATATTCCGGGAACACTGCTTGGCTTCCGTTCACCTCCCTACATCAAGGGGATCAATGTCCCCGGATATCACTTCCACTTCATCAGCAATGACAGGACCAAGGGGGGGCATGTGCTGGGGTGCAGTCTGCTCGAGGGAAAAGCTTCCTGGTCCTGTCACCGGACATTTCAGATGATGCTTCCGAATGATTCAGCTTTCCGTCACGCCGATTTCTCGGAGCATGACGCAGAGGCTCTGAGAAAGGCCGAGCAGTAGGCAACCAGCTTTAGATTACCACCCGAGGATCAGAGCAAAGACGAGCGGTGCCACGATCGAGGCATCGGACTCGATGATGTGCTTCGGCGTGTTGATGCCGAGTTTGCCCCAGGTGATCTTCTCGTTCGGGACGGCTCCGGAGTAGCTTCCATAGCTCGTGGTCGAGTCGCTGATCTGGCAGAAGTAGCCCCAGAGCGGAATCTCTGGGCGCTGGAGATCCTGGTGGAGCATCGGGACGACACAGATCGGGAAGTCGCCCGCGATTCCGCCGCCGATCTGGAAAAATCCGATGGAGCCATCCGGTGAGTCGGCATGCCGACCTGTGCCGGCACTTGCCGTGAGGGGTTTCGAGTTCTTCGTGTACCAGTCGGCGAGAGCAATCATGTACTCGATGCCGGTGCGGACAGTGTGGACGTTCTTCACGTCACCGCTGATGACATGTCCGGCAAACATATTGCCAAGCGTGGAATCCTCCCAACCGGGGACGAACATCGGGAGGTTTTTCTTGGCGGCCTCCATCAGCCAGCTGTTCTTCGGATCGATCTGATACTCGAGCTTTCCGCTTAGTAGAATGCGGTACATGAATTCGTGTGGGAAAAGACGCTCGCCCTTTGTATCGGCTGCCTCCCACTCCGCAAGGACGGCCGACTCGATGCGGCGCATCGCCTCCATCTCGGGAATGCAGGTATCGGTAACACGATTCATGTGACGCTCCAGCAGGGCCACCTCGTCTGCGCCAGTCAGATCACGGTAGTTCGGTACGCGCTCGTAGAAATCATGGGCCACGAGGTTGAAGACATCTTCCTCCAGATTCGCCCCCGTGCAGCAGATGGCCTGGACCTTGTCCTGGCGGATCATCTCGGCAAGAGAGAGTCCGAGTTCCGCAGTGCTCATCGCTCCGGCGATCGTCATGAACATCGATCCGCCCTTGTCGAGGTGGGCTGTGTAGCTGTGAGCCGCATCCTTCAGCGCGGCGGCATTGAAGTGACGGTAGTGATGCTCGATGAAGTTGGAGATGGGGCCGGGAGTGGACATGGTGCTGAAAGAATTGGTGAATAATGATGAAACCTGAAACTTGAAACCTGAAGAAGCCGGAAATTGCGCAATGATCGATCTCCCTAAGACAGGCGACTAAATCAAAAGGCCGCACCGGTTGCCCAGTGCGGCCTCTAAAATAAACAATACTACTGGGAAAATCAGTTATTGATCTTCTGCTCGACCTTGTTGGCGGCCTTGGTGACATCGCGACCTGCAGCACTGACATCCTGACCAACACCACTAACGGTGTGGCAAGCGGAGAGCGACAAGGCGGCGATGGCAACGAGGGTTAATGAGAATAGGTGTTTCATAGATTTCTACAGATGCCAAAAATCCCCTCATCTGTCGATCCGAAGAACATTCTATTTCTGCAAAAGTTGTGAGAAACCGCAAGAGAGAGGCGGGGGACGGAATCGGGCTGCGTCTGTCGTGTCTGCAGACTCATAATACCTACTTCCACAGAGTAATCAAGACTACTCGGTGCCTATCGAAAACTACCCCAAAACCACAATCTGGTGTCCGTTTTGGTGTCCGTTGGGGACACCATCAACCATTGAGATGGAGATACCCCGAAATCATCGAGAGGAGTTTCAATACGGCGGTTAAGAGGAGGGTTTGGTTGAAGTGTTTTAAGAGTTTCACGGAAATACTTATTGGGGCGGTTTGATTTTTCAAGAGGGGTGCGGTGTCCAACCCGGACCAAAAGCTTTTGGGAAAGCCGCTCCCAAACGGGAGCAGCAGGATGGAGCCGATCGTTCAGCGTGGCGGGGATGAACAACCCACACATACCCGACAACGACATCAAGAACGCCGAAACTCGCCATCCGGTTGACCATATCGAGCCCCTCCCTAGCAGGGAGAGCGATACCATTGAGAGGATCTGTGAGGTCTTAGGCCGTACCTTTGAATGGGTCGCCGAAGCGGAGGAACCCTCCGAGAAAGGCCTCCGTGCCGCCGTGGTGCTCTACTGCGTCCGTTCCGATCTTGTCGGCAAGGAGAGCCTTGAGGACCTAGCCTTTTCGCTTCGCTACTCCGAGAGCGAAGTGGAGGAACTCGTGTTGGATTTCTCTCACGCCATTAACTGGAAGTGACCCCTGCCGTGCTGTCTCCCGAAGACTTCTACCCCCTGATCCTGGAAGATTACTTCTTCAGCCAGGTGGATCGTGGGACTCCCCCCGAGGAGACCGCGCTCTTTACCGGCAACTTTGAGGGAGAAGACCTTCCGTCAGCTGTGGGGCGCCGCTTCGGTCTCTCCGAGCATGAAGCGATCAACCACCTGGTGCATGCACGCGAGGAGGTGATCCTGTGAGCAAGGACATCTACCAGTTCATCACTGAGCGGTTCATTGAGCAGCTCAAGAAAGGGACCGTCCCGTGGCAGAAGCCCTGGGCGGGAGTTCAGAACATCGTCTCCAAGAAACCCTACCGAGGGATCAACTCTCTCATCCTAGGTGGAAGTGATTTCCAGTCTCCCTACTGGTTGACCTTCAAGCAGGCCCATGACCTTGGGGGAAACATCAGGAAAGGGGAGAAAGCGACCCCCGTCATCTACTACAAGCTCTTTGAGAAACGGGATGACCACGGGAATATGATCCTGGGCAGCAATGGACGACCCACCCGGATCCCCTTCATCCGCTGGAGCAATGCCTTCAACCTCGACCAGACGGAGGGTATCGAACCCCCGGCACAGACGATCGTCCAGAACCCCATGCAGCCCCTCCAAAAAGCCGCTAAAATTGTTGAGGAAGCCAAGATCTGCCCAATTTATAAAACCGGATTCGTAGCTGCCTACTCCCCAGTAGAGGACGCAATACGAATTCCGGCCCCAAAAACCTTCCGCAGTAGCGAAGCGTACTACCAGACTCTCTTCCATGAGATGACCCACTCTACGGGTCATTCCTCGCGGCTCGACCGGGAGGGAATCACCCTGCCGGTGAAGTTTGGATCTGAGCGATACTCCAAGGAGGAGCTAATCGCGGAGCTGGGGGCCTCCTTCCTCGCGAACGAGGCCGGGATTCTGAACCAGGTTCAGTTCGACAATTCAGCCGCCTATCTCGGCTCCTGGATCGAGAAGTTCCAGAACGATCCGAAGATGATCTTCACAGCTTCTTCACAGGCTCAGAGAAGCACCGATTACATCCTCGGGATCGAGCAGAAGGAGTCCCTTGGGGAAACCCAGTCTCCGGCAGCTCTCGGCGCCCCGAAGGAAGAGACAATTCATGCACAAAAGATCTTGGGCCAGACGACCCGAGGGAAAGGCCTCCATCTATGACAACTGGCCCCATGTATCCACATCCCCGTCACGCTCATTGGCCGGAGTCAGCCGCTACGCTTTTGGCACTGGGTTCGGCTAAAGCTTTCACCCGGTGCCAGCCTCCTCCGTCCAATCAGCTCACCATGCACAAAGACCAGCTTTTAACCCGCCCTTTACCGTCAGTCGTAGGCTTCACCGTCCTCCTTCCGGCAATCGGCTCCTTACCCCTAGCCAACCCACTCGATTCGGGACCTTGGAGACACCTGCTATCAAGCAGTTTCAAGGGCAATTTCCCCGCACCAAATGTAATGCAGGATAGTGATTTCCCCCGGGGAAATCACAGCTTCGCTTTTGCTGCGCAAAAAACATGTTCCTGCGCGTGTCGGGCACGCTTCGGAATCCACCCGGCATTCTGCATGAACTGAACATGGGCAGAACGAAAATACCCGGCACATACCGTGTTGATTTCCTCCTCACATCGGAGGGGCTTTCTCGTCTGAAAATGATCAAGAAACGGCTCGGGTTACGGAACCAAAACGAGGTCATCGAGGCACTACTTTACAAGGCTTCAGGTGAACAAAAGATCGAGAATCATCTCACGGACGAAATCGCCCAAAACATCCTGCTGATCCTCGAAAAACTAGACCTGATTGCATGAAGAACGGGATGATCTTTCCATTCAAGACAACGTGGAGGGCTCGTCTTGACCTAGAGTATCTCGATGAGACCTCCGGTCGTAAAATAGCGGCCAGGGAGGGACAGAAAGCGGAGAAGAAAGTCGATCAGGCCGATCACACTGCCATTGGAAAAAACCTGAAGCAATTCGCGGACTATGCGTCGAAGGAAACCATCGGTCAGGTTCATGCAGGGGGCTTCCTTCACCATCTGATTGTGATGAATCCTGATGGCACTCGTTCCGTTCCGGGGGCCTTGAGCAATACCGAGAGGAAACGACGCATTTCCGATGAATGGTTCAAGCATTTGAAGAAGTGGCATACCTCCTCGAAAAACCCGGTCATCCAGCATCGGTTAGTCTTCACCATGTCGACCCCTTTCCATGACAAACTTGTGGGTGTGGGGCTCAATCCCGACACGGTTCTCCTGAGCACTCTCAAGAAGATGATGAGGGATTTTCAGGAGAAGTTTCATCCAACGGATTCGATTGGTTATGCCTACGGACTCCATCACGACACGGACAACCTCCATATCCATGTTGCACTCTGTCCCCGAACGAAAAACGGGACCTATGTAGGGTGCAGCAAGTCACGGACCAAGACTTCCCATAACCGCAATCAGATCGACTATCTGATGCAATGTTTTGAACGCGAAAACCGCAAATGGGAGAAGCGTCTCTCCGACCCCCTGACGATCAAGGAGTCAATTGCAAAACGCTTGGATTCCGATCGGCTTTTGATGGTGCCGAAGCTCTCGCTTTCGCAAATGGCAGGTCTCCGTCAGCAACGGACTTTGGCAGCCTCCCGGTTACAAAACTCGTACCGAAGCATTCTCGATATGGAGGCGGCTCTGCTCAAGAAAAGGAAGGCCTTTCGGACGCAGAAAGTGCTTCGGTCTATCCCAAGGTTGCTTGGCTACAAAAGACCTCCGGCCAACAAGGTTCTTGGGAAGGTTGCGATCGCATTCGATCGACTCTCCATCCGGGAACTTCAGGTCAAACTTTGCCAGCACAAGCTGGCCTACCGAGAAGAACATCACCTCTACACCCAACGGTACGGAACTCAATCCCATGCCCATCACAACTCCCAAACCCAAAGCCGCAGTAACCGTCAGAGTTTCTGAATTCCTTGTCTGTCAGGACTTCGTTTTCCGCCCGCGTAAAGTCGATGGATTTTCTCACAAGATGATCGGTGACATGGCCGTTACGACGGTCAATTACCAGAGTTACACCGAGGAAATCCCCGATCCGGATCGCGTCCTTTACGAC
>JAPJNA010000055.1 GCA_026461395.1 Chthoniobacterales bacterium
AGAGTAGTCTTCCCGATTTTCATTTTCGAGGCTGACCTGTCTCAAACCGGAAAGGGATTCCTGACCAAGCTAATTGGGCTGATTTACCATGAAATCTTCAGCCTTGTCGCGCAGCCGAACAGGGGGGTAGGAAGCTTCGACGAGTCGCTTGGAAAAGCTCTGCTCCGTGGGCGTCCGTTGATATGCCTTGATAATCTGCGAGGTAAACTGGACTCGCCAATTTTAGAAAGCTTTACCACCGCAAGTGGCAAAGTTCACGCTAGGGCTCTTCGGGCGGATGGGGAGGTCGACAGCCGCTACTATGTGCTGTACGCCACCAGTAACGGCATCGAGAGCACTCAGGATATAGCGAACAGGATGTGCGTGACGCGTCTCCTGCATCAACCCCGTGCTTACCAATGGCACCAGTGGCCTGAGGGGTCGCTGCTAAAGCATGTTGAAAAAAACCGCGGTCTCTACCTGGGCGCCATTTGCACTATCCTCCGCGAGTGGATTGATAGGGGATCGCCATCCATTGAATGCCACCACGACCAGCGCGAGTGGGCAGGCGCGATGAACTGGATCGTGCAGGAAACACTTCATCTGCCGCCCCTCATGGAAGGTCACGAGGAAATTCAAAAACGCGCAGTCACACCCGGTTATGGGTTCCTCAGGGAGATTGCACTTGTGATCAAGGATACGGAGAAGACTTTGACGGCAGCCCAGATTGTTGATCTCGCACAAACCGAAGGCATCCCCTTACCAGGATGGAAGGTTGGCCGGATGGATGAAAACGGCGAACTCAAACACATGGGCACAATCCTCGGGAAATGTTTCGCCGAAGGCGATGTAATCGACATTGAGGGGACCATCATCACCCGAAGTGAAATCAGTGTGTCACGTGAAGACGGGCAGGGGAGTTTCCAAAAGAAGACCTACACATTCCGCAAGGAGGGACACATCCACACCCCGATTGTTCGTGGATTCAAGAATCTTCCCGAAAAACGATCCCGCTAACCACACCAACCACACCAACCACAGTAACCCCTCCTGCTTTTTCTCCGAGGGGGATATCAAAAGTGGGAACGATACAGCCGGTGCGCTAACTTTTCTAAAAGAAAGTTAGTTGCACTTGCTGTGGTTGCTGTGGCTACTGTGCTAATATTATTACTGCGGCATATTCTAAAAGAGTTTATAAAAATAGACGAGGGCTCTTTGGTATGATATTATATGCTGGTATTTATGAGTTTATCAGACCTACTTTCAGGAAGAACCAGTGCGGAAGTTGCTTGGGAACGCAAGCAGGCTGAGGAGGCATTGCTCCGTGCAGAACACCACCAGCACGAGGCACTCCTCCGTGCCCTACGTTGCTTCGGCGCTGACCTCCCGACTGGTGATGAGCTGTTCAAACGCTGGGGGATAGACAGGACGAGGGTAAAATCACGATGAATGCTTGGTGGCAACAGCACGCACCCCGGGCATTGGAGTTGTACGGGCCTCCACTGCTCTCCAACGGTTCCGTAAATCACGAAATTCTCGGTGCTGCATTGGGTGAACTGCCCATTGCCCTAGTCTATAGCCGAGATGATGGGTCGTTTTGGTACAACGACTATGCCCGGGGAGGCTTTTGCAGGACGAGTAGAGAGCGCGTGGAGATCCTGTTTAAAATCATCGTGGGCAAAGCCGCAGCAGAGGAGCCAGCATCAACACGCAACGTGATTTTCATGCTTAGGGATCACGCCAAAAAGGTGGTAGACGCTGCCAGAGCAATCCTGGAAGTTGATCCGGGGTATTGGGAAAAGAACAAGAGGGTTCAGGGAGGGTCTGTTGAAAAGATCACGCCAAAAGAAGGCATTGCCGGCTTTGTGAGTGAGGTGGCCCAGTCAACTGAAGATAAGGATCTGCCGGTGGCTTTGGTTTACACGGCCTATTCAAGGTATTGCCATCAGAAAGGAGGCAAACCACTTCCGAAAATGAAGTTTATCAAGGAAGCAACGCAGGAGATCAGCACTCAGCATGGATCAAAAATGCGAAACGATCTGCGTGATGATGGGGGGAAGCTCACCCGTGGTTGGAAGAGTCTCAGTCTCAGGATGGATTTGTCCGGGTTGTCCGAGCGTTAATCCTGTCCGGATTGTCCGAACAGCTACTCCGGGAATACATCCCTCAGTCGTACCTTGAGCTTCTTTAAAAGGGTTTCAAGACTTGTGAGGGTCAGGTTTTGCTCACCACGTTCCAAGCGCTGAAGACTGGAGTTACTGATACCTGTCTTGCGGGCAAACTGAGCAAAAGTCATCTCTCCCCTGGTAGCGCGGAGGTAGTGGCCGAGTTGTTGTTTGAGTGTTGCCCTTGGCACAGGGCGAGAGTGGATAATACTTTAAACCATATGTGGTTTTTTGGGTTGTACAGTTTTTCGGGAGATATACATTGCAGGGCATGAGCTTAGTCTATGTAGATGCTTCAAAACTCAAATCCCAGGCCATCACCCGAAAGATTGACCGGGCAATCGAAGAAGGAGAGTCCATAATACTTGAATTCCGTTCAGGTAAGGAAGTGAGCCCGGAGCGTATTTTACGTATCCTCAAAGCCTCTGCGTTTCAGAAGCGCTTAAACCTTGTAATACGGGATGCCTCGCTTAAGGAATTCGTCAAGAACGGGATTACAGGGGCTCTGCTCGGAGGAGCTGCTGGATTGCTCGCAAAAGTACTCCCCAGGCTGCTCGGTTTGGTTGTCGCCACTGGACCAGTTTCTCTTCCAGCAGTATTGGTGGCTACTGGGATCGGTGCAGCTATAGGCGCACTTGTATCGGTCTGCTTGACCCCCGTCGCAGATTTAACGATCTACCGAACCAATGGGGTACAGCGGGTCAAGATTGAGTCCATGTGCTGATAGGATTTTTATCAGAAGATGGTCATTACCCTCACCAAGCTCAACCAGGCTACAATGACTGCTCAAGGTGAGTTGGAGAGGCACGGCTTCTGGAGCGAGGGAACACGACTTCTTAGGACGGACGTATGCCTTATCCCTATCCCTCCACCATCATGCTTCCTGGCCCTCGGTTTCTTTACCCATGGAGACGTTGGAACGCTGGGAAGGCTCGCTGGGTTTGATGTGGGAAAGATCTACATCCCTGCCCATCTAGGAATCCTTTATAAACTGAAGGCGCTTGCCCATAAACGCATACTCTCGCTACTCGGCGGGTTGGTCCAAGGGCGATCAAGCCTGAGGGACGTGGTGCGCCACGAGTATGGTCACGCAGTTGCTCACTGGTACCCTCGATTGATCCAGCACTCAACTCGGTTCAAGGAAACCTTCGGCGGGAGCTACTGGAGAGAGGATCACAGGGATGCTGAGGATCCGAATGACTTTGTCTCCGACTACGCAATGACCATGCCCAAGGAAGATTTCGCTGAGACCTTCATGCACTACCTCCGACATGGGGGAGAGCTCCCAAGAAAGTTCATGACTCCTGCCATCCGCAGGAAGTGGAGGTTTGTCCGGGATCTTGGCAAGGCGGTGCACTCAGGAGAATTGAAATGGTGATGAAAACCACAATCATACTGCTACTTGCTCTAACCGCCGGCATGGCTTTGGCCGCTACCACCATCTATCGGTACCAGTGCCCCAGGTGTCATCTCATTCAGATGTACGGAGTGCCTGGTATCTACAAGTGTGCTTCAGATGGCTCAATTCTTATCCCGAAGCTCGGAAAATAATTCGGACCTAGGACACTTGACGTCACCTCTGGCTGATAGTCTCCCGATATGAAACTCTACCCACTCCTCATTCTCCCCGTCGTTTTTGCCGGCTGCGCCTGCCCATACATTCAGTCTCATACTCAGGCTTACCCAAAGCCTATCCAGCAGATCACAGATAATGCGGTAGCAGAGGCAAAGGTATCCCTTCATCCGAAGGGGATCATCGTAATCGTTGCAGAACCCACCTCAGGCAAGATCCTGGCTATGACTGGTAATGGGGTTGGGCAGATGTACGAGCCTGGATCCACATTCAAGCCTGTGGTGGCAGTAGCAGCGTTGCAGGAAGGAAAGGTCACTCCCCAGACCAAGATCAACTGTGAGAACGGGGCTTTCACTGTTGCCGGTAAAGTCATCAAGGACCACCACCCCTCCGGTGAGCTGACCTTCGATGAGATCCTGATGAGGAGTAGCAATATTGGTGCCGCGAAGATGGCTCTCATGCTGAAAGATCCCGTCTACTACGACTACGTCCGTCGCTTTGGATTCGGGGACAAGACAGGCATTTCCACTCCGGGTGAAATCCAAGGCATCGTGAACCCGCCTGAGCGCTGGGATGCTCTCACCAAAACGCGCATGGCCTTTGGTCAAAGTGTTGCCGTCACCCCGATCCAACTCACCATGGCATACTGCGCCCTTGCAAATGGTGGACTGCTCATGAAGCCGGTGGTTGGTGATGATAAGCCCATCGTGGTTCGCCGAGTTTGCTCCGCTAGTACGGCCAATATGGTGAAGAAGGCTCTCCAGAAGACCGTATCTGATAAAGGCACAGCTCCTCTTGCCCGAGTTGAGGGTGTGACTGTGGGAGGCAAAACAGGAACAGCTCAGGCAATAAGCTCCAAGGGTGGATATCTCGCCGACAAATTCATCACGAGCTTTGCGGGCTTCTTCCCTGTCAAGAATCCCAAGTACGTGATTGTCGTTGTTGTCGATCAGGCTGACCTACCACCCGAGAAAAACTACGGTGGACTGGTAGCAGCACCCATCTTCTCAGAAATTGCAGGGAAGATACTGAAGATCGGCAGCAAGTAGGCTATGGAAACCGAGTTCACCTTCCCCTGGGCGGAAGCAGCTATTGACAGGATCTACAACAGCACCAATCTGCCTGAGGCAATCACAACCACCGCCGGCTACCTCACGGATATCGTCGACGAATTTTGGAGGTTAAATCGGGTTGTTGATGAGGATGCGGAATACCTGCCCTTTATCAATGAGAACATTGCTGGGCTTGATGACGAGACACCACAGATGAGTCGAGATTTATTGGAGGCTTCTCGTGAAATCCTCAAAATCTACGCCATGTTGCCAAGCATGGAGGAGTGGGAGGTAGAATTCGAAGCAACCCAGCGACTAGCTCCCTACCTGGATCCCCAGATTGATCGCTTGGAAGGGGTGTGGGTAATCTTAGGCAACATGATTGCCCATCATCAGGGCTGGGTTGAGGGCGAAGCGAGCGAGCTGACCGAAGCACTCCACGAAGCACTCCATGAGGAGTTGATCATGGAAAAGGACTGGCCAATAGAATTCCCTGAAGAACGCCCTCCAGACGGCAGGGAAGAGTTCACCAACGTGGGGGGGGACTGACCCCCTCCCATTTTTCCGTATATTACGTGGTATAACACCACGAGACGAGATCTTCAGCTATCTGAAGGTCCATTAAGTCTCAAAAGGAGGTGAAAAGCCATGAATACAGCCTGGCTGCGTGTCCTTGTCTCGGTCCTGGGTTCTGTTGCGTCATCAATCGCAACCGAAGTCTTGAATCGAAAGGGGAAGTAACGCGCAAAGAATGAGTGGGCCCACTCAGGGCTGTCTACTCGGCACCTCCGGCAACCAACCAACCTCAACCCAATGACCAAAACACGTCATTACACACCGGAACTAAGCCGGGAACTGGTCAGGAAGCTCTACTTTGCCGCCAAGGCAGAGGGAATCCCCATGACAAGGTGGCTCAACCGTCTTGTAGATGGGGCTCTCAAGGAGCTTTCAGAGACCAGCAACAACCAGGGGGCCGTAGAAGCCGCCTAAAACAACAACACAGTCTAGTCATGAATCGGGCTCCTTTTATCGGGAGCCTTTTTCTGTGCCTTGGACGCATCAAAAACAACAACATGCCAGTTATCATAACAGCCTCGGTCAGCAAGAAAGTTGGCCAGGCAAATTACGGTTCAGCGGGATTCTCGCTGACAGTTCAATCAGAGGTTTCAAATCTCAATCAAGTCGCCGAGGCAAGTCATCAGCTCTACACCTTACTCAATGACTCCGTTAACGCGGAACTCAATGGGGATAAGGAGCCAGAGAAGCGCGCTGAGTGGCCAAAGCTGGAGCGCAATACCTCAACGCATCAGAACTCATCCAACGGGGTATCACCTATATGGCGCTGTTCGGATAAACAGAAGGCGCTAATCGGAAAGCTGATCGCGGATCACCACCTTGAGAGGGAGGACGTTGAGAAACTCAGCCTTGAACTCTTCGGTACGGCTCACCTTCATACCCTACACAAAATGCAGGCCAGTGGGTTGATTGACCGCCTCATTGAAGAGCATGGAGGCAAGAACAAGCGCGGTACAACCCCTGCAAATTGGAGGGGTAAATGATCTCGCTCGCAGCACCACCCAAAGATGCTTTCACGAGCATCCTAGATGAGCCGGTTTCAGCTTCACGGCTGAATACGTTTCATCAGTGCCGCAGGAAGTTCACCTTCACCTATCTGGAGAAGATCAAAAAGCCGGCAACGGCACCTCTCCATGTAGGCAGGATGGTTCATGCGGGACTCCAAGAATGGAATACAAGGCGATGGCTCAACCGCCCCTGCACCGCAGAGGACATTCGCCCATCCTTCGATGAAAACTGGCGATTATCCCAACTAGATGAACCGGTGATTTTCGACGAGGGTGAGGAGGAAGTCCAAAAGCAGAAAGCATGGGGATTGGTCGAGCATTACTTGGCCAATACTCCGCTGGCTCTCGATGAAAAGCCCGAGGCCGTGGAAGTAATGGCCGAGGCTGACCTTTCAAAACACGGACTCCCCAAGATCCGTGGTGTGATTGATCTCATCCAGGACTCTACCATTGTAGACTTCAAAACGAGTGCAGTCACACCGAGCAGCGATCCTGATCTTGTGTTTCAGAAACATGAAAATCAGCTGACCCTCTACTCCTTGCTTTACCGCGATGCAGTAGGGAAAAAGGAGAAAGGGCAGCAACTGCACCATATCGTAAAATTGAAGTCCCCGAAGCTGGTTGTGACTTCCCACGAACCTGCAACGGAGAAACAAGTCACGCGTCTCTTCCGCGCTATCGAATCCTACATGGATGGGGTAGAGCGTGGAGACGATGTGCCTTCCGTTGGCCTCCATTGCTCAAGTTGCTCCTATCAACGGGAATGCTTGGCGTGGACGGGGGAGAGGTTATGAACCTGATCAATAAAAGCGCCCTACGCCGGCATATCCTTCTGCGTGCCCAGGCCCTTCGCATACATAAATTCACTCGCGTAAGCGATGATGCCCTTGTGTTGATGGAAGTAAGCCTCAGGCGACAAGCTGATGAGTTAATCAGGTCGCACCCAGCAAAGGGCATGACCATCAAGCCGTAGTCGATCTGGATGAGCCTGGTTCGCCGGGCGAGTGCTTCGAAAGAGGTGCGGAGAAAAGGCCGTAGGGGCGGCTTTTTCTTTAGCTGTCGACCTACTTCTTGGCCTTCCCCTTAGGAATCGGATTGGCCTCGATGAAGTCCCTCACCGCCCTGACCACCACATCACTCAGGGTGACATCGGCTTTGTCGGCAATGGCTTGAAGTACGTCTTTTTCGTCCGTGGGAATGCGGACCGTCATGATCCCGTCGCGTTTTTTTGGCATAGGAAGAAAGGGTAGAGGTGTGACATGAGGATGCAATTATTATTTTTGGGTAGGACGCTCTATGGGTTAGTTGGGCTGGTAGGCTTCGCGCGGATCAACCCACGATGATGAATGCATTCCCTCCTCGTCACTTGTAGGGCATCCCGTTAATCATTGCTTCTCCATGGCCCTAAAGAAATCCGAACTCTACTCCTCCCTCTGGGCGGGCTGTGACGAACTACGAGGCGGCATGGATGCCAGCCAGTACAAGGACTACGTGCTGGTTCTGCTCTTTGTGAAATACATCAGCGACAAGTTTGCAGGCGATGCCTTTGCCCCGATTGTCATTCCGACAGGTGCGAGCTTCACCGACCTGGTGGCACTCAAGGGGAAGAGCGACATCGGCGACCAGATCAACAAGAAGATCCTCGGGCCCCTAGCTCAGGAGAACAACCTCTCCGACATGCCGGACTTCAATGATCCGAACAAGCTGGGCAGCGGCAAGGAGATGGTGGATCGCATCACCAATCTCATCGCAATCTTTGAGAACCCTGCTCTGGATTTCTCCAAGAACCGCGCCGATGGGGACGACCTGCTTGGTGATGCCTACGAGTATCTCATGCGGCACTTCGCCACGGAGAGCGGGAAGAGCAAGGGGCAATTCTACACCCCTTCGGAAGTCAGCCGCGTCATCGCCCAGATCTTGGGAATCCGTAACGCAGCCACCACGAATGACACGACTGCCTACGACCCGACCTGTGGATCGGGATCCCTGCTCCTGAAGATCGGAACGGAGGCCAGTCATGGCAAGGAGGTGAAGATCACCCTCTACGGTCAGGAGAAGGATTCCTCCACTGCCGGTCTCGCCCGCATGAACATGATCCTGCACGACTATGCGACGGCAGAGATCAAGCAGGGCAACACCATTGCCAATCCCCTCTTCACTGAGGGACAACATGGCGAAGGTGGACTCAAGACCTTTGACTATGTCGTGGCCAATCCGCCCTTCAGTGACAAACGCTGGAGCACCGGACTCATACCCGATGCTGATAGTTACGGGAGGTTCTCAGGCTATGGTATCCCCCCAGCCAAGCAGGGCGACTACGCTTATCTGCTCCACATCCTCCGATCCATCAAGAGCACCGGCAAAGGAGCCTGCATCCTTCCGCATGGTGTCCTCTTTCGTGGAAATGCCGAGGGAGTCATTCGTCGCAATCTCATCCAGCGTGGAGTCATCAAGGCCATCATCGGACTCCCTGCCAATCTCTTCTATGGCACAGGCATTCCCGCCTGCATCATCGTCCTCGACAAGCACGATGCACAGGCCCGCAAAGGGATCTTCCTGATCGACGCCTCCAAGGGCTTCCGAAAGGATGGAAATAAGAACCGCCTTCGAGAGCAGGACATCCACCGCATCGTTGATACCTTCTCCCGAGAGGTGGAGATTCCAGGCTATTCCCGTCTGGCGCCGGTTGCTGAGATCAGTGATTCCAGGAATGACTACAATCTCAATCTCCCCCGCTACATCGACAGCACGGAGGCCGAGGACATTCAGGACATCGCCGCCCATTTGAACGGTGGTATTCCTGATAAGGACATTGATGCCCTTGACCGCTACTGGAAGGTCATCCCGTCCGTCCGTGCCGCCCTCTTTGAGAAATCCGACCGCGACGATTACAGCCAGTTGCGCGTCTCTGCCGCTGAGATCAAGACCACCATTTTCAGCCACTCAGAGTTCACTTCCTTCAACGAAACGGCCACGCAGCTCTTCGAGAAGTGGAAAGCCACCACGACTCCGCGATTGAAAGCGCTCACAGAAGGGAGTCATCCCAAGGCCCTGATCGAGGAGATCTCCGAGGATTTGCTGACCACCTTTGAGAAGGCACCATTGCTCGATCCCTACGATATCTACCAGCACCTCATGGATTGCTGGGCAGAGACCATGCAGGATGACTGCTATCTCATTGCAGGTGATGGCTGGTACAAGGCAGCCCAGCCACGACTCATCGTTGAGGAGAATGGAAAGAAGTCCAAGGCAAAGCCCGATTTCACATTGTGTAGGAAGAAATACCAAGCGGAGTTGATCCCTCCTTCCCTGATTATCGCCCGCTACTTCGCCACGGAACAGTCAGTCATCGAGTCCTGGGAGGCTCAGATTGCTACTCTTGCTCAGCAGATTGAAGAACTTGCCGAGGAACATGGGGGAGAAGGAGGGCTGCTTGAAGATGCCAAGAACGACAAGGACAAGCTGACCAAAGTTTCTGTTGCGGCTCGTCTCAAGGAAATCAAAGGGGAGAAGGACGCAGACGAGGAGATCAAGGTGCTAAAGGAGTATCTCGTCCTTGTTGAGAAGGAGAGCGAGACCAGCACGAAGCTCAAGGGCATGCAGGATTCTCTGACAGAGCTTGTTGCCGAAAAATACCCCAACCTTTCAGAAGCGGAGATTCAGGTTCTCGTCGTGGCGGACAAATGGCTCGCCACACTAGCATCGACTGTTCAAGGGGAGCTGGATCGCGTCTCCCAGACCCTGACTGGACGTATTCGACAGTTGGCGGAACGCTATGAATCTCCCTTGCAGCGGCTTACAGATGAAGTCTTCTCTCTTTCTACCCGTGTGGAGCAGCATCTCAAACGGATGGGAGCTTCTGTTATTTAATAAAATGGCATTAACCTTGAATAACACATCCCGTTATTCAAACTTCGTCCCATGAAGCGGATCGAAACTGGCATTTACAGCACGACCACTGTTGGCGGAGAGAATGTGCGGGCCTATGTACCTCACCCGCTCCCTCCTGCTCCACCACTCGATCTAACCGGACACCGCCAGCGATTGTTGGAACGCGCCACGTTGGCCGTTGGTCGCCTGGATAGCGTCAGTGCCCTGCTGCCGGATCCCCATCTCTTCCTCTATGCCTATGTGAGACGGGAAGCGGTTCTCTCCTCGCAGATTGAGGGCACCCAGTCCTCCCTATCGGATCTCCTCCTCTTTGAGCTGGAGGAAGTTCCTGGAGCCCCCTTTGACGATGTTGTGGAGGTCTCCAACTACATTGCTGCCCTAGAGCATGGCATGGCCCGATTGAAGGAAGAATTTCCCCTGAGCAACCGGTTGCTCAGGGAAATGCATGCCCATCTCATGTCGCGTGGGAGAGGCAGTGACAAGGCCCCTGGAGAATTTCGCCGCAGTCAGAACTGGATCGGCGGGACTCGACCAGGCAATGCCCGCTTCGTTCCACCGCCACCGCAGGAGGTGGAGCAGTGCATGGCCTCTCTGGAACAGTTTCTGCATGAGGATACCTCCGGCATGCCGATCCTTATCAAGGCGGCACTAGCCCATGTTCAGTTTGAGACCATCCATCCTTTCCTTGATGGGAATGGCCGACTTGGCCGCCTGCTTATCGCCCTGCTCTTGTATCATGGTGGTTTGCTTTCTCAGCCCCTGCTCTACCTCAGTCTCTACCTGAAGCAGCACCGGAGCGTCTATTACGACCTCCTTGATACCGTGCGTGCTCAGGGGGATTGGGAAGCCTGGGTTGATTTCTTTTTGGAAGGAGTGGAGGAGACTGCTCTTGGGGCCGTGCAGACAGCTCGCCGACTTGTGGCACTCTTTGAGACGGATACTCGCCGTACCCAGGAGGGAGGACGGGGAGCCGCCAATGCCCTGCGAGTCCTGACTGCACTGCGCCAGCGCCCCATGCTGAGTCTGAAGCAACTCTGCCAGAGCACAGCGATGAACTTCCAGACCGCCTCCAAGGCGATGCAGCTCCTGGTCACCTCTGGTATTGCCCGTGAACTCACCGGTCAGCGTCGCAACCGCATCTTTGTCTATGATGCCTATCTGGCCATTTTGAACGAGGGGGGAGAACCGTTGTGAAACCCGTTTATAGAAAGACCGAGGCAGGCGTCATCCCGGAGGATTGGGAGATTTCGCGGCTTGGCGATTTTTCACTAACATCGTCAGGGACAACACCAGCAAGAGCGTTGAAGGACCGCTACTACAAGAACGGGAAAATCGGCTGGGTAAAAACTTTGGACCTTCGTAATACGGAACTTTTGGCCACTTCGGAATGTGTCACAGAACTCGCATTCAAGGAAACCAGTCTGACAATATACCCAGTCGGAACAGTGCTGGTCGCAATGTATGGCGGGTTTCAGCAAATCGGCAGAACCGGTCTGCTCCGAATCCCGGCAGCAGTAAATCAAGCAATCACCGCAATTCAGCCCAAAGGCGATAAGCTCCATTCGGAATACCTCCTGGCAACGCTGAACTATCGTGTCGGATACTGGAAGAACGTAGCAAGTAGCAGTCGCAAAGACCCGAACATCTCCAGCCAGGACATCAGGAACTTTCCAATCGCTTACCCGAAGCCGCCCGAACAACGCGCCATCGCGAAGGCATTGCGTGATGTAGGTGCATTGCTGTCATCACTCGACCGGCTGATTTCCAAGAAGCGCGACCTCAAAACTGCCGCCATGCAGCAACTCCTCACTGGCAAAACCCGCCTGCCAGGATTCAGTGGTGAATGGGATCAGGTCACCCTTGGTTCACTGTTCAGTTTTAAGAATGGACTGAACAAAGCTAAGGAGTTTTTCGGTTACGGCACACCTATCGTGAATTATATGGATGTGTTTCGGTGCTCCAAAATCCGGACAGCGCAGCTCACTGGGCGGGTTATGCTCACTACTCAAGAAATTCAAAACTTCGACGTCAAGAGAGGAGATGTCTTTTTCACCCGAACTTCCGAGACCCCGGAAGAAATTGGAATTGCTTCAGTCATGATTGATGAGCCACGGCTCACAGTATTCAGTGGTTTTTTGCTTAGGGGGCGCCGAAAGAATGATCGGCTGTGTGACGTCTTCAAAGCGTACTGCTTCACATCCGAGTTGGTGAGAAAGCAAATTATCTCAAAAGCATCCTACACCACTCGCGCTCTGACAAGCGGCACAATTTTGTCTGCCGTGATTTTACCTATTCCACCTCTCCCTGAACAAATCGCCATCGCCGAAGTCCTCTCCGAGATGGACGCAGAGCTGGCAGCCCTCGAAAAACGCCGCGACAAAACCCGCGACCTCAAGCAGGGCATGATGCAGGAGCTTCTCACTGGCAGGATCCGCTTAATCTGAAATTCCATGAACAAGATCGCAATCAAAGCCCAAAAGGATTTTTTGGAGAATCTCTCACACGCCTCACCCATCAGGGCTATCTCGGAATTGATCTGGAACGGTCTTGACGCGGGGGCAAATCATGTCGCAGTCCGCCTTGAAACTGATCATTTGGAGGGAATCGAGAAAATCCGCGTGAAAGATTCTGGCTCTGGAATAAATCATTCTGAAATTCAACCGTTTTTCGGAAATTTGGGGGACTCCTGGAAAAAGAAAAAAGGGCGTAACAATGGACGAGCCCTGCATGGCAAGAACGGGCAAGGACGTTTCAAGGCGTTTTCACTTGGTACGCGAGTAGAGTGGAACACGATCTATGATACGAAAGGGACCCGGATGCGATATCAGATTGTCGGTCGGGCTGATGCGCTCACAGATCTTCTGTTTTCGGATCCGGTAGAGGCGAACGGTGATGCGTGCGGAACCGAGGTTATTGTTTCAGATACGAAAGACGGTCTTGGTGCTTTGATGACCGATAATGCCCGTAATGAGTTGGCGAAATTGTTCGCGGCATATCTCAGTCAATATCCCGACATCACCATCGAATATAACGGAGTTCGTGTAGACCCCTTAAAACTACAGAGAGATAGGCGTGACATCTTCATTGAAGAAATCCCCCTGGTAGGGGGGGAGACCGCCACCGCCACTGTGACGGTTGTTGAATGGCTAATGCCCGCCAAGCGTGTTGTCCATCTTTGCGACGCATCTGGAATCTCGCTTCATGAGACCGATGCGGGGCAGCAAATCCGCGCACCCGGTTTCGATTTCACGGTCTATGTAAAATGCGACCGCTTTCTAGAACTGAACAACGAAGGGCTTCTCAGCTTGGACGAGCTTCATCCGGATGTTGGTTATATCGTTCAGTCGGCCAAGAGAGCCGTAAAGGCGCATTTCCGCAGGAAACTTTTCGAGCAACAAAGTCATATCGTTGAGCGATGGAAGCAGGAGCAGATATATCCGTTCGAGGAAAAGGAGCACTTGAATGCCGTAGAGGAGGCGGAACGTCAGGTCTTTGATATACTCGCGGTGAACGTGGAGTCTTACCTCCCCTCTTTTGAGGAGGCAGACACAAAGTCAAAGAAATTCATGTTCCGCTTGTTGGCTCAGGCATTGAAGGACAATCCAGATTCTGTCCAGAAGATCATCACTGAGATGCTCAGCCTTAAGAAGGAGGAGCAGGAAACATTGGCAGAACTATTAGAGTCCACAAGTCTCTCAAACATAATCAGTTGCTCAAAGACTGTTGCGAACAGGCTCGACTTTCTTGTTGCCCTAGATGCCCTGATTTTTGGCGAGGACACGAAGAAAAAGCTTCTGGAACGAGATCAACTTCACAAGATTTTAGAGAGCGAAGCTTGGATTTTTGATGAGGAGTTTGCTCTGTCGGGAAGTGAGGAAAGGCTTGAAGACGTTTTGGAGAAACATGCTGGATTCCTTGGAGAGCGAGTTAATGGAGGAACGGACGTTGTTGTTGGTGAGGGCAAAACGGGCAGGATTGATTTGAGGCTCAGCCGTGGCAACTTACTCCGGAGTGGAGAGTTGGACTACCTGATCGTCGAATTGAAACGCCCTTCAAAAAAAATCGACGACAGTGTCATTTCCCAAGTCAAAAAATATGCGATGGCTGTAGCGGGAGATGAACGTTTTAACGGGATACCTGCAAGGTGGAAATTTATTGCAGTTTCCAATGAGATGGATCAGTACGCAAAAAACGATGCTAATCAACCGGACCGTCCAAGCGGTCAGGTGTGGATTAGTCCTGATAGAAAAATCACGGTCTGGGTAAGAGAGTGGGCGGAGGTCATCAACACCGCCCGTGCAAGACTGAACTTTATCAACAAAACTCTGAGCTACGAGGCGAGTAGAGAGTCATCAAGGGCCTATCTCGTAAAGACACATGCCAAGTTTATCCCAGAAACGGAGCTTTCCGAAGAACAGGAAGGAATGGATTCAACCGAACAACGCCAACCCCAAGAGGAACAGTAAATCCTCCTAAACCATGTCTGAACAACCGGGATCAGAAAGAGCCACCCAGAACAGGGTCATCACCCTATTCGTGGATGAGCTTGGATACCGGTATCTGGGAGATTGGAGCGATCGCCCTGACAACAGCAATATCAAGGAGGATCTCCTGAGTGGCTACCTGATGAAGGCTGGCTACACGATGGAGCAGATCAGCCGTGCGATCTATCTGCTCAAGACGGAGTCGGAAAATCCAAGCCGCAGCCTCTACGACAACAACAAGGCGGTCTATAGCCTCCTTCGTTATGGAGTGCCGGTGAAGACTGAGGCAGGGAAGGTCACGGAATTAGTTAAGGTCATCGACTGGGACTTGGAGAATCCAGGTAAGAATGACTTCGGTATCGCGGAGGAGGTGACACTCACTGGGAATCTGGAACGCCGTCCCGATCTGGTGATCTATGTAAATGGCATCGCCGTTACCGTGATCGAGCTAAAGGCGGGTCATGTCTTTGTCAGTGATGGAATCAGGCAACTCCTCTCCAATCAGCAAAAGGAATTCAACGAGTGGTTTTTCTCCACGGTGCAGCTGGTCATTGCGGGCAATGATTCTGAAGGACTGCGGTATGGAACCATCGGTACTGGCGAAAAATACTTCCTGAAATGGAAAGAGGATGAGGAAGACAATGCTCGCTTCAAGCTCGACAAGTATCTCCTGAAATTGTGCCGCAAGGGTCGGCTCATCGAGTTGATGCATGATTTCGTGCTCTTCGACGGAGGGGTGAAGAAGCTTCCCCGAGTCCATCAATATTTCGGGATCAAGGCGGCTCAGGAGCATGTCAAAGCCTCGAAGGGAGGGATCATCTGGCACACCCAGGGGAGTGGCAAAAGCATCGTCATGGTGCTACTAGCGAAATGGATCCTTGAGAATAAGCCCAATGCCCGTGTCTTGATCGTCACAGATCGGGACGAACTGGATAAACAGATCGAGGGAGTCTTTGCCGGTAGTGGAGAGCCCATTTATCGCACCAGCAGCGGACGCGATCTGATGGCTCAACTAGGTCAGACCAAGCCGCGATTGCTCTGCTCATTGGTTCACAAGTTCGGACGGCGGGGAGTTGAGGATTTTGACTCATTCATTGACGAGCTGAAGGCCCAGCCGAGTCCTGCGGTCGGGGAACTCTTTATTTTTGTGGATGAGTGTCACCGCACCCAGACCGGCAAGCTGCACAAGACGATGAAGGCACTACTCCCGAGTGCCGTATTCATCGGCTTCACGGGAACTCCTCTACTCAAGAAGGATCAGGCCACGAGCTTCGAGATATTCGGCAGTTACATCCACACCTACAAATTCGGTGAGGCCGTCCTGGATGAAGTCGTGCTCGATCTGGTCTATGAGGCTCGCGACATCGCTCAGAGTCTCGGATCACAGGAAAAGATCGATGCCTGGTTTGAAGCGAAGACAAAGGGCCTGAACGACTGGCAGAAGGCAGCACTACGGGAACAGTGGGGGACAATGCAGAAGGTGCTCAGCTCCCGCAGTCGGATGGATCAGGTCGTGGAGGACATCGTGCTCGATTTCGGAGTGAAACCACGACTCAGCAGTGAGCGAGGCAATGCCATGCTGGTGGCCAGTAGCATCTACGAAGCGACTCGGTACTTTGAGCTTTTTTCGAAGAGTCCTCTCAGAGGGAAGTGCGCCCTCATCACCTCGTACAACCCAACAGCTGCAGATGTCACTTTGGAGGAAACCGGAGCGGGAACCGAAACCGAGAAGCAGTTTCTCCGCAATACCTATAACGCCCTGCTGGAGGGAGTTTCACCAAAGCCAGGGAAGAGTAAAACGGAAACCTACGAGGATAATGCCAAGGAGCTCTTCCGGTCACAGCCGGCCAAAATGAAGTTGCTGATCGTCGTGGATAAGCTGCTCACTGGATTCGATGCACCCCCTTGCACTTATCTCTACATCGACAAATCGATGCAGGATCATGGTCTCTTCCAGGCTATCTGCCGGACGAACAGACTCGACGGAGAGGATAAAACCTACGGCTACATCATCGATTACAAGGATCTCTTCCAGAAACTGGTAAATGAAAAGGGTACAGGCGCCCTCCAGGTTTATACCTCAGAGATTGATCACAGTGCTGGTGGTGCGACTCCTGATGTGCTGATGCAGGATCGCCTGAAGAAAGGGAAAGAGCGGCTAGATCGGGCACTGGAAGTTATTTCCCTGCTCTGTGAACCTGTGAAGCCACCCAAGGACGATCTGGCGCATATCCATTATTTCTGCGGAAACACGGAGATAGCGACCGATCTCAAGGAGCATGAACCCCAACGAGTCTCCCTGTATCGATCCGCTGCGGTACTGGTACGATCCTATGCGGAAATTGCCGACGAATTGTCAAAGGCTGGCTACACAAACGCACGGATTGCCCAGATCAAGCAGGAGTTGGATCGTGCGATCAAGCTCAGGGATATTATCCGTAAAGCAAGCGGCGAGACCATTGACCTGAAAGCCTACGAGGCCGATATGCGGCACCTGATCGATACCTATATCAAGGCCGAGGGACCCAGGAAGATTTCCGATTTTGACGACATGGGGCTTCTGGAAGTGATTGCAAAAAGCGGCCTGGAAGAGGCTGTTAGTAAACTCCCTCCAGGAATCAGAAACAGCAAGGAGGCGGTGGCGGAAACCATCGCCAACAATGTCCGCCGGAAAATCATCAAGGAGCACCTCAATGATCCCTCCTTTTACAACAAGATGTCAGTCTTGCTAAAAGAGATCCTTGATGACCTCAGCGCCAAGCGGATTGATTACGAGAAGTTTCTGAAGAAGATCGCGGAGATTGCCAAGCAGGTCCAGGGTGGCGCTGCCGACGATACCCCTGAGCCGTTGAAGAAAAGCCCTGGACTAAGAGCCCTCTACAACCAGCTGAGAGAGGAACTCACGGAGTCGTCTAATAATCTAGGCGAGTCCCAAGGAGCCTATGCTGGAGCGACATCCGAATCGGCACTCCAAGTGGCCATGCGGCTCGATATTGCCATCAAATCAAAACGCCATGATGGCTGGCGTGGCGTTCAGACCAAGGAAAGGGAAATAAAGCGGATCATCCATGATGTTGTGCTTACTCCTGAGCGGGTGGAGAGGCTGTACGGGATCGTTTTTGCGCAGAGGGAATACTGATGGTCTCCGAGGTACTGCGATTGGGGGACCTCTCCGTGGAGGTGGTACGCAAGGAGATCAAAAATATCCACCTCAGCGTCTATCCTCCCAAGGGGAGAGTTAAGATTGCCGCTCCGGCTCGGATGACTCTCGATACGATACGAGTCTTCGCAATTTCCAAGATGGCATGGATCCGTCAGCAGCAGGAAAAGTTGCTGGCGCAGGAGAGGGAACCAGCTCGCGAGTATCTGGAAAAGGAAAGCCACTATTTCTGGGGGAAGCGGTATCTCCTCAAGGTAATTGCGAAGGATGCTCCCCAAAGGGTCGAACTTAAACATCGCACGCTGAATCTCCACGTCCGTCCAGGGACAGGTGTGGCTGCAAAACGTGAACTGTTAGAGGAGTGGTATCGTGTCCAACTCAGGACCGCACTCGAACCACTGATTACCAAGTGGGAGTCGATTCTAAGAGTTAAGGCAGGGAAGATCTTTGTTCAGCGGATGAAGACCAAATGGGGAAGCTGCCAACCGGCATCAAGAAATCTGCGCTTCAACACCGATCTGGCAAAAAAGCCCAGCGAGTGCCTGGAATACCTTGTCGTCCACGAAATGCTTCACCTGCTGGAGCCCACACACAACGCCAGATTCGTTGCCCTCATGGATCAGTTCCTCCCCAAATGGCAGCATCGGAGGCAACAACTTAATAGACTACCCATACGGCATGAGGACTGGGGTTATTAAAGCAAACGATTTTACATGGCACTCTCCACACCCATCCCCTTTGCGAAGCGCTTGAGTTTGAAGCTCCCGCTAGTTTCAGCCTCTGTAGAAGCAGGTTTTCCCTCTCCAGCCGATGACCACATGGAGCGAGGCATTGATCTCAACGAGGAGCTGATCCGCAATCCTGCGGCAACCTTCCTCATCAGGGTTCAGGGCGAGTCGATGCGGGATGCAGGGATTCACTCCGGGGATACCCTCATCGTGGATAAGTCAGTCACCCCGTATGACCGGCAGATCGTAGTTGCAATGATCGACGGGGAGTTCACGGTGAAGAGGTTAAGAAAAAAACAATGGCCGGATCTTCCTGGAGGCGGCCAACTCTTCCTTTGCCACGATCGAGGTTGGGGAAGGGCAAGAGCTCACGATCTGGGGAGCTGTCACCTACATCATCCACCAGGCGAGGTAACAACCAGAGTGTATGGATCCACTTTCTGAATCTCTCAAACAGGTCGTTAAAGAGGCTGTGAGGGAGGCAATCAGCGAAACCCTACGCGAGTTTCAACTACCTAAGCCGACCCAAGTAGTTCAGCAAAACACCGCAAAGCCAGTTGAGAGAAAAAAGCTCGCCGTGAAGATTGATGAGGCAGCGGAAATGCTGAGCGTCAGCACCCAGACGATCAGGCGATTGGTTGCCAACGGCACCTTGAAAGCCTCACGAAAAACGCGCCACTTCTTGATTCCCGTCGAAGAGATCAAGCGAATGATGGATGTTTGAGCCAAGCCTGCATCGCCCTGGATGACAAGGATCTGAGGGGGATTTGGTAATACGCAGCAGTTAACACGCCTCACGCGCATATCTTGCTAGGATGCCCTTAACGATCACATCAAGCTGACCGCCTTGGCTGTAATTGGCCGGCGCTACGTAGTTGGCGCGATCTTCAGCGATCAGGTGATAGAGCTTTTCCTGAGTTTGGGGGTTGTCCCAGATATCGGAATTAAACACAGCGATGGCATGACCTCCTTGGTGGCGGACCATCTTCATGGAGGGGATATCGGTGTCTCCATCCCCAATGAAGATCATGCGATGGAAGGGAATAGAGCGTTCATCGAGGGGGATCCACCGGTTCACAGCCTGATTGTCCCAGGAGTTATCGATACCCTTGTTGATGCGGAAGAGGTACTGCGTTTTGGTTGTGTAGTTGATCGCAAGCCCAGGCCATTCCGCCATGCCATTAGTGTCATAGATGAACCGGGAAGCGAAGATCTGCTTGAACCGATCATGAATCTGACAGCCTCGAATGAGTTCCTCATTTCCTGAGGAAATCACATAGTGCTCAAGATCGAGATTGCAATTGGCGGCATACTCATTGAGGCGGGTAAACCAAGATTCCACTCCAGGATAGAGCTTGATATCGGATCCATGCTGACGAAGGACGTCTCGGGTGATGGGAATCCCCTTATGCCGTGCCAGCTTGAGCATCTCGTGCATGTAAACCAGGATTTCATCACAATCATGCGTCTTGGCTAACTCACGCACCTGCATCCAGAAATCGTTTTTGTCGACGTAATGCTTCGGCAAAAAGCTGTGCTCTTGGATATTCCCGGGAGCCAGTGTGCCATCGAAGTCGTAGACAATGGCCGTCTTGAAGGTCTTTTGGTTACTGGATTGCATGCAGGTAGAATATTGGACGTTTCAGCCCACTACGGGAAGGCCTCTTCACTGATACCCTCAGAACAATTCAGGAGTGAACCAATCCTCAGTGCCGAAGAACTCGGCAACCTTCTTGGGCTCACCTTTCAGGACATAACGGGTGCACATGGTTTATGGGTGGGGCTTCTTGGATGCCGGTGCTTTTGACGATTCCTTTCCTGTTTTTGATTTGCTGGCCTTTTTTGCTGCCCTGACCCTGGATGGGGTGACATTGAACCAATCGATTGCTTTGGGCTTAGTTACGAGTTCCCGGTAGTTAGAAATCAGCTTCTTCGGAGAATTTCCCATTTCTAGGGCGACCTTATCGACCGATTCCTCTGTGGCAATTCGATAGCTGGCAAAACTGTGGCGAAATCCATTCCTTTGTGGTTTGACGCCGGCCTTGGCGCAGATTGCAGCGTACTTCCTCGTTAGGTTGTCGAGATTCGAGAGTTCGGGGGTAACTCGACCAGCGTTCTTCTGCCTCGATTTTAGCCACAGCTGTAAACAGGGCAGAATGGGAACAAGCCGCCGTAATCCTGTCTTGGCTTTCTCCGCCTTCAACTCGATGTGGCCCTGATCATCCTTGATATCTGACCAGTCCAACCTAAAAAGTTCAGCGCTTCTCAGGCCGGCAAATGCCGCTATAGCAATGGAGGGGAGAAGTTCCTCGGGCGTGTGCGTCAGAATCTTTGCCAACTCCTCAGGGGTGTAGATTCCAATGGGGGAAGGTTTTGCCTTCACTTTTGTCACCAACTCGGCAGCGTGCTTCTCGTTTGCCGGAAGGTGATCCATCTCTCTGGCGTAGGAAAAAAAGCTGGATACAGAGGTATGGAGATTCTGGGCATTTCGCCCGCTACCCTGCTTCGTAATCCACTTTTTGATATCTCCCGACTTTATGGAGGAAATACTGCACGGGAACGATGGGGCGAATCTGTTGAGCTTTCGACGTAGATCCTTAAGGTAGTAGGGTGACAGGTGCTCCTCTTCCTTCGCGGCCAGATATTCGTCCAAGAGTACCGAGACCTTGATTTCGGAGGGGGCGCTTTTCTTCTTCTGTGCCAAATGCGTAAGGACGGCATCCATGATGGTAGATCCGTGAGCCTCTAACCGGTCCATAGCCTCGGCATACTGCTGGCAGACACTGGCCAACGGCACACTGGGGAATTTGCGGAGAATCTTCAGTGCTGCCGTATAATCGGCAACATTTTCGGGAGTAAGGGCCACGACATGGGCAGTACCCTCGGAAAGCTGTTCTGCTATCTTTTTTGCTGTCTCAAGGGCCTTCTTCTGATTCGCAATGGACTTCCGTATCGTAGCGCCGGCTCGAGTATAGATTAGGGTGTACGAATCGTAGAGTTTCCCGTTTTTCTTGGATGGAGTATGGTAAACGTTGACGGTACTCCCCTTATGCGTCACCGACTTGAAAGGCCCTTTTTGATTCTCATCCATGCCAGATTTTCAGGAATCTTTCAGGAAAAGTCAACTATGGCCGCAGAGGCTCATAAACACTGGGCTAGTTGAAAGATTCGATTCCCTTCACCCGCTCCAAAAAAACCCACCTTTTGCTTAGTTAAGCTTAGCAGGTATCGACGTGGGGTTCGATTGATTGACTGCACTTGCCTCCCGGCAAGCCGTGCAGCCCTTTCAGGGTCCTGCGGTCGCCGGATCTACCGCACCACTTCCCAGTGGTTTGGTTCGGTTGTTCCCACGACCCTCGCCCTAAAGGGTTGACCTTCAGTCAATCTACACCGTGCCTCCCGGCACTCGGTGTTCCCTTCACCCGCTCCAAGTCGTGCGTTTTTTGCGCGGGACTGTGGTTGATCAGTTTTTTAACGGAATCTCTGCCGCTTTTTCCTTTGCCTCCATCATTTTTATCCCCTGCTTGGAATACATAGCCACATACATCTGCCGGAGGTCCGCGTTGCTGGTTTGGAGGATTTCTTTGGCCGTCAGATGGGGATAGGAAGGATGGAGGTCACTGAGGATCCGCTGAACGATCGGGTCCTTTGCGGGGTCGGGAGTCGGTTTTGAACTTGGACTGGACGCCTTGGATTTCGACTTGGCATGGGCAGGTGTCGTGGCAATAAAAACCACGGCTAAACATACCAGGAGTCGGTTCATCAAGCTGGGGCTACTTTTTCAAGGAATCGCGGATCTCGGTGAGCAGTTCTTCGGTTTTCGTCGGTGTGACCTCAGCAGCCTCGCTTCTTTTGAGAGTATTGATCGCCTTCACAAGTGCGAAGACACAGGCACTGATAATCACGAACTCGATGACAGTGTTGATGAAACTACCGTAGGCAAGGATGGCGGCACCGTCTTTCTGGGCATCCGCAAATGTGGCGTAGTGCTTTCCGTTGAGGGGAAGGTAGAGGTCCTTGAAGTCAATGCCCTTCAGGACCAGTCCTATTGGAGGCATCATGATGTCACTGACCAGGGCGGTGACGATTTTGCCAAAGGCGGCTCCCATAATGACACCGATCGCCAGATCGACGACATTCCCGCGACTGATGAATTCTTTAAACTCTCCGAAAAATCTTGTGGAGCTCTCGACGACTTTTTTTGGTTCTTGGATCATGGCAGGACTAATAAGTTAAAGAGTAGAAATATTAAAGTACGAAAGAGAAGAGGCGGGTAAAGTGCCTCTCTAGTGCCTCCCTAAGCAGGATAAGATGCTCAACGTCCCTTTGTAACCCTTCACTACCCCACAGGCGCATGCTGGATCAGCTCCACTTCGTAACCCTCGGGGGCGTCAATGAAGGCGATGATCGAGCCCGAGGAGGTTTGATGAGGTCCGTCGCTGAGCGGGTAGCCCTTCGATGCGGCCTCCTTGGCAAACGCTTCCAGATCTGTGACCTCGAAGGCGAGATGCGTGAGGTCCGGTCCTACCACCACGGGGCCGCTGGCGTTATACTCGCAGATCTCGATTTCCTCGGTGCTCCCGGGGGCCTTCAGAAAGACCAGCTTGGAACCGCGTCCACTCTCGCTCCGGCGGACTTCCTGGAGGCCCAGCACATCGCGGTAAAAGGAAACGGTCTTCTCGAGGTCCTGAACGCGATAGCGAGTGTGGAGGAGTCTGGTGATCATGTATTGAAGAATGAGACCTAAAACTTGAAAGCTGAAAGAAAATAAGGCACGGACACGGGGGCACGGGTCAGGACATAGATAACGCATGCATTGGGTGAAGATACGCAAATCCCTTACGCCTTAACCCGATCTTCCTGACCAGCAGTGTCGTAGCGTAGGTCATGAAGATCATACTTTCCCTTCTGACAGGCGGTATAGCAGGCACGGCCGTGATGACGGGATTTCTGCTTCTTCCACGCTGGATGGACTGGGGGAAGATTGATGTGGTTCGAGCAGTTGGGTCTCTGATGACGGGTCGCCGGGAGAGGATCTTTCGTTTGGGACTATCGCTCCATGTCGCGATGGGTATTCTCTTCGCATTTCTCTATGCGGGGTTTTTGAACCTCTCACGCATACCGTTTAATGCGATGACAGGTCTGCTGCTCGGCAGTTTGCACGGAGTGATCATCATGTTGCTCGTTAGCATCATGGTCATGGAGCATCACCCGGTTGCCGGGTACCATGAGAAGGGCTTGGGCACCGGGTTGGCTCAGCTTGTGGCCCACATGCTCTATGGTGCGACAGTCGGATGGATCGTCTCGATAACGTAGTGAACATACCACCCGTAGTGGTCCAAATCTTAAAAATGACAAAACCGCTACAATTTTAAGGTTGTATTACGATACCCGTACTGAAATACAGAGGACGAGTTGAGCAACTCCTGCCACCAGATTGATTCGGTGAGGTTTAAGCATCTCCGGTTGGAGATCGCACAGAGGCAAGCTCGTCCCCCCATGGTTTCGCCATCCTTTTTTACGTCCACTTTCCGTTAATAAACTAACTCCACCATTATAAATAAACCCACCATGCACCGCACTGCCCCGCTGGAAACCTCCGAAGAACAGAGCGTCCTCCTTCCAGTAGTTCCGCCTAGTGCGGCCACCGGCAAAACCAAACGCAAGAAAACCACGAGTGTTGTGAAAAACTTCGTCCTCGATACGAATGTTCTGCTCCATGACCCTTATTGCCTGAACCGTTTTGAAAACAACCATATCTTCATTCCGGTCGAGGTTCTCGGTGAGATGGACAAGTTCAAGAACGAGCAGACCGAGCGCGGAGCCAATGCCCGGACCGTGCATCGCTTCCTGACACAGACCTTTGATCATCAGACCAACAAAGTGATCAGCGGCGTCGCGACCGCTGGGGGTGGCACCGTACGCATCTTCATCAATGACGCGTTGAACACGGATCATCCTTCCGCTGCGATCCGGCGGTTCATCGAGATCTTCCCGGACAAGAGTCAGGTCGATCACAAGATCATGGCAGCCTGCCTTGCCCTCCAGGAACAAGAGAAGACCCCTGCCGTCCTCATCACCAAGGATCTGAACATGCAGCTGAAGGCGATGGCCCTCGGGATCACCTGCCAGGATTATCTTAATGATAAGGTCTCCGCTGAGGACGCCGAAGAGGGGGAGCTTCGGAAGATCAAGGTCCAGGCCCATGAACTCCAGCGCTTTGGGAGCGCCCAGAGCATCGATCTTGAGGAGAGCCGCACCGGCAAACTCGAGATCAATGAGTACGTCCTCCTCGAAGCCTCCGAGCAGAAACTCATGCCTGCACGCCATATCGGAAATGGCCACTTCCAGCGGCTCAAGGTTCCCCAGAGTCTCCAGATGCCGCGCGGTATCGAGTTGCGTCCGGCGAATCTCGGCCAGCTCTGCTTCCTTGACGCCCTGCTCGACCCCTCCATCTCACTGATCACCTGCTATGGCCAGGCCGGAACTGGCAAGACACTCATGGCCGTCGCCGCAGGTCTCTACCTCACAGGTCAGCGCGAGTACAACGGCATGACGGTCAGCCGTCCCGTGGTCGCCATGGGCGATACACTCGGCTTCCTGCCCGGCACCCTGAACGAAAAACTCCACCCCTGGCTCCAGTCGATCTATGACGCCTTCGAGGTGCTCCTTCCCATCCATCCTCAGCGGAATGAAGGGCCTGGCGCGCCCCATGCCTCGGAGCGGAAGAAGCAGAAGAAACAGTCCGTCCAGCAACCCGATAATAACGGGGGCGCACAGACTACCCCGCTCAAGCCTTACGAGCAGCTCATCCAGCGCGGACTCCTCGAGATCGAGGCCCTCTGCTACATCCGCGGTCGCTCCATTCCGAACCGCTTCTTTGTCCTAGATGAGGCCCAGCAGTTGACCCCGCTCGAGGCCAAGACCGTCGTCACCCGTATGTCCAAGGGCTCCAAGCTCGTCATGGTCGGAGACCCTGCCCAGATCGATAACCCCTATGTCGACCGCCGCTCGAACGGACTGGTCCATACTCGCAACAAACTGCGCGGACATAAACTCACCGCCCACATTTCTCTCACCAAGGGCGAACGCTCACCGCTGGCCGAAATGGGTGCAACCTTGATGTAGGAAGAGAGGCTGTTAGCGGTTTAGGCTGTAGGCTATTAGGAAATGACTGAAAGATCTCCCGCTGAGGCGCGGAGAACGCAGAGATAAAAGACAAAGGGTTAATTCGGGAAAGATTATTCAGATGGTCGCCTCAAATCAGAAAGTGAATTAAGGATTTAAGAGCTACCATCAACCTAAAAACTCTGCGCCTCTGCGTCTCTGCGCGAGATTTTGTTTGTTCTGCTTTAGGAATTTAAAACACCGGGCATACACACACCCACCAACTCCGCATCGGGATCATACTGGAGATACGGCCCCAGCCATTTCTCGACTTCGGCGACAGGCATTCCCTTGCGCTTGGCATAATCCTCGATCTGGTCGCGGCCTAACTTGCCGACTGCAAAGTAGCGTGACTCGGGAGCGGCGAAGTAGAGGCCTGAAACGGAGCTGGCGGGATTCATCGCAAGGCTCTCGGTGAGGGTGATCCCGGTGTGCTTGGTTGCATCGAGAAGGCGGAAGAGCTCCCACTTCTCGGTATGATCGGGCCCGGCTGGATAGCCTGCGGCGGGACGAATGCCACGGTACTTCTCCCGGATAAATTCCTCTTTAGTCAGGTTCTCTGTCTTGCCGAATCCCCAGAGGTCTCGGCACTGCTTATGGAGCCACTCAGCAGCGGCCTCGGCGAAGCGATCGCCGATCGCCTTCACTAGTAGGGAAGTATAATCATCATGATTATTCTGGAAGGAATCGGCGTACTCTCCAACCTCGGGACCCGCCGTGACGGCAAAGCCTCCAATGGTATCGATCCGGCCGGAATCCCGGGGCGCAATGAAGTCGGCCAGGGAGTAGTTCGGCTGGCCGGCCGGCTTCTTGTTCTGCTGGCGGAGCATGTGAAATTTCCCGATCACGGAGGAGCGCTGCGTGTCAGCGTAGAGCTCGACATCATCTCCTACTCTGTTTGCGGGCCACAGGGCACAGACTCCGCGGACGCGGAACCTTTTCTCTTTCACGATCGTTTCAAGAACCTTGAGGGCATCCTGATGGAGCTCTGTTGCGTGAGCACCGATCTCAGGATCAGAGAGAAGGCCGGGATAACGGCCCCTCATTTCCCATGCCGCAAAGAAGGGAGACCAGTCGAAGTACTCCACCAACTCGGCCAGCGGTATCTCATCAAAGGTCAGCACACCCGTCTTTTCAGGCACGGCAAGATCTGCCTTAGCCCAGTCGATCGGAGTGATATTCTCCCGAGCGACGTCGAGGGGTAGAAGCTCTCCCTTGGCACGCTTACCGGCATGCTCCTCGCGGAGTCGCTTGTGATTCGCTTCAACCTGAAGGTGATAAGCATCCTTCCTATCCTCTGAGAGAAGCTCCGCCGCAACTCCGACCACTCGGGAGGCATCGAGCACATGGATAACGGGATGCTGGTATTCCCCTGCGATCTTCACCGCGGTGTGGGCCGGGCTCGTGGTGGCTCCACCGATCAGCAGAGGAAGATCGAAATTGGCACGCTTCATCTCGCGGGCGACATGGACCATCTCGTCGAGGGAGGGGGTAATAAGGCCGCTCAGACCGACGATGTCGACCTTGTGCTCCTTGGCCGCGGCCAGGATTTTATCGCACGGCACCATGACGCCAAGATCGACCACTTCGTAGCCGTTGCAGGCAAGGACGACGCCGACGATGTTCTTGCCGATGTCGTGAACATCCCCCTTGACCGTGGCCATAAGAATCTTTTTTGCGGAACTGGTATCAGATGCGGCTGCTTTCTCGGCCTCCATGAAGGGGGTGAGGAAGGCGACCGCCTTCTTCATGACTCGGGCACTCTTCACCACCTGAGGCAGGAACATTTTGCCCACCCCGAAGAGATCACCGACAATCCGCATGCCGTCCATGAGAGGGCCCTCGATGACCAGCAGGGGACGCCCCAGCTTCACGCGTGCCTCCTCGGTATCCTCGTCGATGTAATCAACGATCCCCTTGATCAGGGCGTGCTGAAGACGTTCCTCGACGGTGCCTGAGCGCCAAGCCTGCTCTGCCTTCTGTTCCTTGGGATCTCCACCAACGGCTTTTAGCCCCTCAGCATAATCCACCAGACGCTCCGTGGCGTCGGGCCTACGGTTCAAGAGCACATCCTCCACCATGATGAGGAGCTCCGGCTTGATCTCCTCATAGACCTCGAGCATGCCTGCATTCACGATCGCCATGTCGAGTCCCGCACTGATGGCGTGATAGAGGAAGGCGGAGTGCATCGCCTCACGCACCGGGTTATTACCGCGGAAGGAGAAGGAGATGTTGCTGAGTCCCCCGCTAGTCTTGGCGCCGGGGAGGGTAGCCTTGATCTCTCGGACTGCCTCGATGAAGTCGACGGCGTAGTTGTTGTGCTCCTCGATTCCGGTGGCGACCGTCAGGATATTCGGGTCGAAGATGATGTCCTCGGGGTCGAATCCGATCTTGTCCACGAGCAGGCGGTAGGCGCGGGTGCAGATGCGCACCTTGTCCTCCTTGGTAGCGGCCTGACCCTCCTCGTCGAAGGCCATGACAATCACTGCGGCGCCGTAGCGCTGGGCGAGCCGCGCGCGCTTCAGGAAGGTTTCTTCTCCATCCTTGAGGCTGATGGAGTTGAGGATGGATTTACCCTGGAGGCATTTGACTCCCTTTTCGAGGACCGACCACTTGGAACTGTCGATCATGATCGGCACACGACTGATCTCCGGATCTGCGGCAAGCAGGTTCAGAAAGGTCTCCATAACCGCTTCGCTATCGAGCATCCCCTCGTCGACGTTCACATCGAGGATATTGGCACCGCTCTCGACCTGCTGGCGCGCCACCGAGAGGGCCGTCTCGTAATCGCCAGCGATGATGAGCTTCGAGAACTTCGGCGAACCGGTGACGTTAGTCCTTTCACCGACCATCATGAAGGAGCTTCCTTTCCCAATGATGAGGGGCTCAAGTCCGCTGAGGCGTAAGGCTGAGGTGCGTGTCATGGTTTGCGGGGAGGATGGAGACGAACGGCCTCGGCTATGGCTGCAATATGCTCCGGAGTGGAACCACAGCATCCGCCAAGTAAATTGATCCATCCTTGGGCGGCAAAGTCACCCACCAGGGCGGCCATCTCTGCAGCCGTCTGATCGTAGCCGCCGAAGGCATTCGGCAGACCGGCGTTCGGATAGCAACTAATAAAGCAGTCGGCGATGTTGGAAAGCTCCTCAATATAGGGACGCATCTCAGCTGCACCGAGGGCGCAGTTGATTCCCACAGCCAAGGGCTTGGAATGGCGCACGGAGTTCCAAAAAGCCTCCACGGTCTGACCCGAGAGCGTACGGCCCGAGGCGTCAGTAATGGTTACCGACAGAATGATCGGCCAGCGCATCCCGCGTTTTTCAAAGACCTCCTCGCAGGCGAAGATCGCGGCCTTCAGATTCAGCGTGTCAAAGACCGTCTCCAGCAGGAGGAGATCGACTCCACCGTCGAGTAATGCTTCGATCTGCTCGGCGTAGGAAATCACGAGCCCATCGAAGTTGACGGCTCGGTAGCCCGGATTGTTCACATCTGGCGACATGGAGGCCGTGCGGTTAGTCGGCCCCACCGCCCCTGCCACAAAGACACGCCGTCCCGGATTAGCGGCCATGAACTCATCAGCGGCTTCGCGAGCCACCTTGGCCCCGGCAAGATTGATCTCCCTGACGGCATCTTCCAGCCCGTAGTCAGCCTGGGAGACCGTGGTGGTGCTGAAGGTGTTCGTCTCGACAATATCGCTCCCTGCATCGAAGTAGCCTCGATGGATCCCCTTGATCACGTCGGGACGCGTGATGGAGAGAATATCGTTGTTGCCCTTCAGGTCATGCCCGTGATTCTTGAATCGCTCACCCCGGAAGTCCTCCTCGGTCAGCGGATGACGCTGGATCATCGTTCCCATCGCGCCGTCGAGCAGGGCGATCCTACGGGTGAAAAGCTCTCTTAAGAGAGCATCCGATTCGTGATTGGGAAGGGTGGTGGTCATCAACCGGGCGGCATTACAGATTGGAGAGGGAGTCAGATAATGTTACAGGTTGCTCATGCCGGAATCCATTGAAACAATCACGGTAGCAGGAAAAGAAATCTCTGTTTTTCTGCCGACTTCCTACAATCAGACTCTTGGCAGGAAGTTTCCTATTCTGCTGATGCTGACCCCGGGACTGAAGGCCCAGAAAGAGATTACCGAACTTCATGTGCAAGGAGTGTTGCCGGAGATGATCGTGGCAGAAGTGCTCGTGTCTAATGTTCCCGCCGATTCGATTGCGATCATGGCCGGGCTTGCAGATCGCCTCCGATTGCTCGACTCCCCTTCGGCTCGTTGGATCGGAGGAACGGGGCACGCCGCAGTGGATGCCTTTCGTGCCCTGCTGGATCATCCCGGGACGTTCAGCGCCGCATGCTGTCTCTCGACCTCGTTCGAGGGTGTGGAAGGTGCTCCTCCGCCCCACTCTGCGATGCTGCTCCATCTGGAGGAAAGGGAGTCCCTCCCCGCGGGCAGTCGTATCTATTTCGACTATGGCACAATCGGTCTGGATGAGTGCTATGAGCCTTATCATCGTGATCTCGGAGCCAACCTCCGCTGCAGGGGATGGAAGGATGGGGAAGACTTCCAAATCCATCGTCACACCGGCGGATCCCAGGATATCACTTCCTGGCAGCAGAGAATCGGACCCGCGCTCCATTGGCTTGCGCGGAGATGACATCAGTCCGGAATGCATTTATACAGAATGCATTAGGCCGCAATGCTTCGGACGGATTCCGTACGCATGGGGACAAGCACACGCTCCGCCGCTACAAAGAAAGCCGCGAAGAGCAGATCGCTCACGAGGCTATTGCGGAAGAAGACCCAGGTGGGAGGATAGCCGGGCAGACCGATTGTCAGTGACTGGATCCATCCGGTGAAGTTCTGGGGATAAGCCGCGAGTCCCAGCCAGCTTCCGGTATTGGTGATCAGATAAAAAAGGACGGAAGCAACCAAGGTTCCTCCAAGGATCGCCAGAAGACCGCCACGTCGTTCACGGAACATCCAGCCCAGACCAACGGCGATCAGATAACCAGGCAAGGTCCAGAGAAGCTGGGTGGAGACCACGGGCACTCCATAGTGGACATTGAGTAGGGCATCTGAAACCAACAGGGCCACAATAGGCACCACCAATCCCAGCCAACCCGGGATGAAAACAGCTCCGCAAAGGGCCGCGGCCATGAGGGGAGCAAAATTCGGCAAGCTCTCAGGGGCCAAATCAACTCGGATAAGCCGAAAGAAGATCCCGCTGAGAAGAAGGATCAACGTAAGAAGCATCGAAAATGGAGTAGTGTGAGGAATTTTCATTTACTGAGGCCTGATAAGGGAGGGGTCTAGCCTGCCAATATTGGCATCAGGCATCCGGGAATCAAGCGTTCCGGCCATCATCGGAAGATATCCCGCCGATCCGTCGGCATACCCCACCATCGCCTGCCCCCCCACACGGAAGTGGACGGTTCTTTCGGTGGTATTAAAATAGTAAAATTCCTCCACCATGGGCTTACTTGCCGAGGCGGGTGCTTGGAACGTGTTCACCTGGGCGCAGGTGGCGAAAACAGGGATCTTCCTGGAGCGCACGAGTGCCAATTGGTTCCTTCCCTCAAGAAGAAGATTGTAGCCGTAGGCGAAATGAGTGGAGCCGTATTTCGGCTTGAAAGTGGTCCCTGCGCGTGCAAACGAAGGGTCTTTGGACATTCCCCCTGATGAGGCAATGTAAGGACCAAGAGGGCCTTGATTGAGATCGAGCCAACGCCTCCCTTCCGGCGCTCTCATGCTAGCCGTTGACTCAAAACCGAACCACCACTGGGTGCCACCGTTTGTGCTGACCCTGTAAGGCCAGAAGGTCATGTTGTTTTCGGCTAGGTAGGACTGGGCGGCGGCATTAAGCTGAGCGATGCAATGAGCGCTCGTTGCCCCTGTCGAGGAGGCAAAAACGCTTTGAGCAGCGGGGATCAGGATGACTCCCAACACTGCCACAATCGACATCGTGACAAGCAACTCGGTCAGCGTGAAGGCCCTCTCCTTCAGTTGAATCATGTGTCGTATCGGAGTTTCCACTCCCGAAGGATCGGGAGAAGCATTAGAGAAAGGGCAACGAGGGCAATGGAAGCAGGCTCCGGAATTCCCTGCGGATCCAATCCGGAATAGGTTCCGAAGGTTACCGTTTGGGAAAATCCCTCCAGATCGGTGTAGTATCCGACGGGGTTTGTGCCCGGGTACACGAACCCCGCAATGGTCCATCCATCATAAGAACCATTGGAAATCCAGCGCGTTGCGGCATAACTCGGGGAAATCATCCACTGACCCGCTGGCACCAGGAACGAAAAAGAGCCGGTATCACCATACTCGACGAATTCGCTTCCACCCGAGATCCAATATGTCCATACAGATGAGGAATTGGGGTCAACAATTTCGGACTGCTTTCCGCCAATCGTGAAGTCCGTGAAGAGTCCAGACTCCGCCGTTTGGACTTTGAGAGCGTATTCGGTTTCCACAGAGGCTGAGAGGACCCCCTGAAAAAGATCCTCACCCGACCAGTTAGTCTGGGATACAGGATTGATAGCTCCATCATAATGCCACGCGTAACGAATCGGTGTGGTTGCCAATGTCGATTCATTGAACACTAGATAAGAGACATTGGCGCCGCTGCCCAAATTCACGGTGATCGGTTCCTGTCCGGTAATGACTGCAGCCGGGGCATTTATTGCCGCCAGCAAAATCAACACACAGAAACGGATCAGCCGCAGGATTGAAACTTGAATCAACATATCCTAATCTTATGATATGTCTTAATCCAAGTCAACACCTTTTCATCTTTTTGGAAGCACCCCCTTATCTCCCCTGATCCAAAACCCGATTTGGCTTCCGGATCACTTCGATCGGTTTGAGCACCTCAGCCCTAACTGGAACGATCCCATCGCTGACCATCTCGATTTTCCTAGCGGCAATCACACTGAGGTCGAGGATTCTCCCTTTGACGTAAGGACCGCGGTTATTGATCCGGACGATGACGCTCTTGTTATTCCTGAGGTTGGTAACTCGAACCCTGGTATTAAACGGGAGCTTCTTGTGGGCAGCAGTGCAGTCCTCCGCTCGATAATGCTCTCCATTGGCCGTCAGCCTCCCAATCCAACGTCCTCCGTAAAAGGAAGCCTTCCCAGTCTCTACGGAGATAGGTTTGGAATCATAAAGAGCCCCTACGCGAGAGGAAGATGAAACCCAGGAAGAACAACCCGTCACGAGTAACAAAACCGGGAGTAACAAAAGCCGGGCCGGCGCAGGAGTGAAGCGCATCCGAGTATGTAGCCCTTACTAGCAAGGGTAAGCAAGCTCTGATGAGTAAGGGAAAGAGGGGATTGAGGGTTACTTCCCCTTGCCATGCAAGCAGCGTCACGTGTTACAC
>JAPJNA010000056.1 GCA_026461395.1 Chthoniobacterales bacterium
TCTTCGCTGTATCTGCTTTTTTTCATGTTGTTCTGCTCTCCTTATTGCCCAGCAGAACTTCATTTTTCAACTGTCCCGTTTATGGGGGTCAGGTCAGTGTGAGAGTAGATATTTTAGAATTCTTCTTTTTTTTAAAGATGGCTTGTTTGGAGGCTTCTTCTGAATTCCATCTTAAAAATCTCTGCGCCTCTGCGCCTCTGCGCGAGAACTTTTGACACTCTGCTATCTGCTTAATTCCAGCATTCGGCGAACCGACTTCTCTGCCTTGGCCCTGAGTTCTTCCTCTAGCAAAATCTCCGGCGTCAGGTCGCGGAGGCAGAGATAGAGCTTCTCGAGGGTATTCCGCTTCATGTAGCGGCACTCGGCACATGCGCAGGTATCTGTGGGTCCGGGGATGAAGACCTTGTCAGGAATCTCCCGTCGCAGGCGGTGAAGCATGCCCTCTTCGGTGACGATGACAAAGGCCTTGGCCGGGGAATTCTTGCAGAAGGTGACCATCTTCTCGGTCGAGCAGACTTCGTCGGCTAGCAAACGGACGGCCTGTGGACACTCGGGATGAGCTACGACGACGGCATCTGGGTACTCGCGTTTCGCACGCTCGATGCTGTCACGCGTGTACTCCATGTGCACATAGCAGGATCCCTGCCAGAGATCCATGGGGCGGGCGGTCTGCTCCATTACCCAGGCTCCGAGATTCTGGTCGGGAACGAAGAGGATGTGGCGCTCTTTGGGAGTGGCCTGGACAATCTTAACTGCATTCCCGCTAGTGCAGATGACGTCGGCAAGGGCTTTCACCCCGGCGCTGCAGTTGATGTAGGCAATGACAAAGTAGTTCTTCTCCGCATGCTCCTTGAGGAATGCCTCAAGTTTCTCCGCAGGGCAGGAATCTGAGAGCGAGCAACCTGCATCCATGTCGGGGATTACGACGGTCTTGGCGGGACTCAAGATCTTCGCAGTCTCCCCCATGAAGTGGACTCCGCAGAAGACGATCACATCGGCATCTGTATCGGCTGCCTTCTGGCTTAGGCCGAGTGAATCCCCGACAAAGTCGGCAACCTTCTGGATCTCCTCAATCTGGTAGTTGTGAGCCAGAATAACGGCATTCCGCTCCCGCTTCAGACGGAGAATCTCGGCGGCAAGATCGATGGAGCTGGTGTTACTCACAGGGATGAAGTGGATAAAAGGGATGGAAGAAAGCTCATAGGGAAGACGTCAATCATCTTATTCCCATTATCACTTTTATCCCTGTGAATCCATTCGGTCGCTCTACTTTGCTTCGTTGATGAGTTGGCGGAGGATGAAGGGGAGGATGCCTCCGTGGCGGTAGTAGTCGACCTCGATCGGGGTGTCGATGCGGACCTTGACGGGGACTTCCTGGGTGCTTCCATCCTTGCGGGTGATCCTGACGGCCAGGTCTTGACGCGCCTCGAGATTATCGTTGAGACCGATGATGTCGTAGGTCTCGGTGCCGTCCAGGCTGAGGCTCTGGGCGTTTGTTCCCTCCATGAACTGGAGCGGAAGGATGCCCATGCCGACGAGGTTGGAGCGGTGGATGCGCTCGTAGCTGGCGGCGATGACGGCCTTGACCCCGAGGAGGCGAGTCCCCTTAGCGGCCCAGTCGCGACTGCTACCGGTGCCGTATTCTTGGCCAGCAACGATAATCAGCGGGGTCTTCTCCGCCTGATACTTGTGCGAGGCGTCGAAGATGCTCATGCGCTCTCCGCCGGGCTCGTGGAGTGTCTCGCCACCCTCGACACCCGGCAGCATGAGGTTCTTGATGCGAACGTTGGCAAAGGTACCGCGTGTCATGATGCGGTCATTGCCGCGTCGGCTACCGTAGCTGTTGAAGTCTTCGTGGGTGACTCCATGCTCGCTCAGGAAGCGGCCTGCCGGGGATTTCTCCTTGATGGCTCCGGCCGGGGAGATGTGATCGGTCGTTACTGAGTCGCCGAAGATACCGAGAGCGCGGGCCCCGGAGATCGGAGTGATCGTACCGGCCTCCATGCCGAAGTTCTCGAAGAAGGGAGGCTCTTGGATGTAAGTGCTCTTGGTATCCCACTCGTAGATCTCTCCAGTCGGGGCGCTGATCTCGTTCCACTTGGGATTCTGTCCTGCGAAGTTGCCGTAGAGGCTAGTGAACATCTCGGGCGTGAGAGCACTGCGGAGAGCGTCTCGAATCTCGGAAAGGCTCGGCCAGATATCCTTGAGGAAGATTTCCTTGCCATTCTTACCGAGGCCGATCGGCTCCTTGACGAAATCAATGTCGACCCGGCCAGCGAGTGCAAACGCCACGACTAGAGGAGGGGACATCAGGAAGTTGGCCTTGATGTTCTGATGGATACGGGCTTCAAAGTTGCGGTTTCCGGAGAGGACTGCCGCGGCGATGAGATCGTTGTCGGTGATGGCCTTCTCCACCTCGGGGTTGAGAGGTCCGGAGTTTCCGATGCAAGTGGTGCAACCGTAACCGACAGTCTGGAAACCTAGCTTGTCGAGGTAGGGCTGGAGACCTGTCTTATCCAGATACGCGGTGACGACTCGTGAGCCAGGAGCCAATGAGGTCTTGACTGTCGGATCCATCTCGAGGCCGAGCTCCACGGCTTTCTTGGCCAAGAGTCCCGCCGCGAGCATGACGCTAGGGTTACTGGTGTTGGTGCAACTCGTGATGGCGGCGATTAGGACGCTGCCGTTACGGATCGTGCTGGTGTTGCCATGGAATGGTGATTCCGGCATCTGGGAAACTGCGTCCGGGGTTGGCCGGTCACTGATCATCTCCTCCTCATCCTCTGGAATGGTCGGATTACGACGGGCAACGGAGGCCTTGGCCTTGATGTTTGCATCATCCTTACCGTAGCCGCCATCGGCGATGGACTTGGTGAGGAGGTCGTGGAAGGTGGACTTGAGCTGAGGGAGATCGATGCGGTCCTGTGGGCGCTTCGGGCCGGCAACACTAGGGACGACAGTCGAGAGATCGAGCTCGAGATCGACGCTGTAGTCGATCTCTCCCTTGCGAGGCATGCCGAACATCCTTTGGGCCTTGAAGTAATTCTCAAAGGCGCTGCACTCGGCCTCGGTACGGCCTGTGGCACGCAGGAAGGCGACGGACTCTCCATCAACTGGGAAGATGCCCATGGTGGCTCCGTACTCGGGAGCCATGTTGGCGATCGTAGCGCGGTCGGGGAGGGGAAGTGATTCGGCGCCTTCGCCGTAAAACTCAACGAACTTGCCGACGACTTTAGACGCCCGGAGCATCTGTGTGACGCGGAGCGCGAGATCGGTGGCGGTGACTCCCTCGCTCAGCTTGCCCGTGAGATGGACGCCGACGACCTCCGGAGTGAGGAAATAAACCGGCTGTCCAAGCATGCCGGCTTCGGCCTCGATACCTCCAACACCCCATCCGACGACTCCAAGTCCGTTGATCATGGTGGTGTGGGAGTCGGTGCCGACCAAGCTATCTGGGTAAGTAACGCTGCCGGAGGTATTCTTGGAATGAAGGACGCCACGTGCCAAGTACTCGAGATTCACTTGGTGGACGATACCGATGCCGGGAGGAACAACTCCGAAGGTCTCGAAAGCACCTTGGCCCCACTTCAGGAACTCATAGCGTTCGCGGTTGCGCTTGAACTCCATGTCGAGGTTGAGCTTCATGGCGTCTGCCCAGCCGTAGTAGTCGACCTGCACTGAGTGATCGACCACAAGATCGACTGGAACCAGAGGCTCGATGATGCCGGGCTTCCCGCCGAGGCGGGCCACCGCACTCCGCATAGCCGCAAGATCGACGAGCAATGGAACTCCAGTGAAGTCCTGGAGCACAATGCGTGCGACGACAAATGGGATCTCCTCGGGGGCCGGTGCCTTGGCATTCCAGGCAGCGAGAGCCTTCACATCCTTCTCATGGACCTTCTTATTGTCGCAGTTACGCAACACCGACTCCAGTACCACACGGATCGAGAAGGGAAGGCGCGAGATCTTGCCAAGGCCCTGTTCTTCAAGAGCCGGGAGGGAGTAGTAGGATGAGCTTGTCCCCGCGGATGGTTCAAAGCTACGGAGTGTCTTGAATGGGTCGGTGCTCATTGGAGATCGGATCTAGGGAATAGGTGATGGGTGATGGGTTAGAAGGATAAAATCTGAAACCTGAAAAGCTAGAATCTGAAGGGCTAAAAACTTATTTCAGCTCAGCAAGCTTCGCCTGAATCTTGGCGAAGTCAGGGAGCTGCTTTGGATCCTCGTTTGCCTCGGCGTACTGGATGACCCCGGATCGGTCGATCAGGAAGGCGGAGCGCTTTGGAACCCCACCCATGCCGAGGCCGATCTGAGGCAGGAAGCTCTCGTAGGCGATCCCATAGGCCTTGGCGACAGCATGTTCATAATCGCTCAGGAGATGGATGGTGATTCCTTCCTTCTGGGCCCATGCCTGCTGGGCAAAGGGGTTGTCTCCACTGATGCCGTAGAGAGTGCAGTCGAGGGAATCATAGGCACCGATGCCCTTGCTGATCTCGCAGAGTTCCGTCGTGCAGACACCGGTGAAAGCCATCGGAACAAAAAGGAGTAGGATATTCTTCTTTCCGATTTCAGCGGAGAGAGTGATCTGCTTGGGGCCTTCGGATGTAGCAGTTGAGAGGGTGAAGTCGGGGGCTTTGGTTCCAATGGTGATCATGGGTTTATAGGGTGATGGTTGATAAGATTAGGGATGAAAGCTGAAATTCAGGAGACGAAGAGACAGGAAACAATAACTTGAGAATAAATCGGGAGGAGCCTTGGGAGAAAGGCAGAAATCACCGGGGAGATGCCAAGAGTGATAGTGATAACGCGGAGTTCGTGGGCGCCACTGACACAGGAGAATTTGTGATGGATGGAGAATTCGTAGGTGAAGGTGTTTCCGCTGAGGTTGAGGAAGTCGGAAGCGGCGAGGGAAGTGGCGTGGGTGTCGGGGTTGGAGTAGGAGTAGGCCATGGTTTCTCCAAGGAGTTCCACTCATGCCATGATGCGGTGTCACTGCCTCCGAATTCCTTCCAGAGTGCATGACAGCGCTCAGACCAGTGCGTGTAATCCGGTGCCGTGAAAGGCTTCTCCGCAGTCCCAGGGAATACTAGATAGACGACTTCGGGACGGCTTACGGGACGGCGATCTGCTCCCGATTCTGGGAAGATCTCTCGACAGATTCTCAGTGAGGCTTCGCCGATTTTGGAGTTTGGTCCCAAATCACCCAGGATAGCCGGATAGAGGATACCCTTCGCGATCACGACAGCGTAGTCGCCGATGCCGGGCTGACCGGCCGATTTCCCCACCATGAACGAAGGAAGGACAATAAAGGGGTCGGAAGTTCCGGCAAGGAAGCTCCATCGCTTCAATTCAGCGATCGTGGCTTTCGCTGCTGAGCAACGGGCCTCCAAAGAGGTCTTCTCACTGGCGGCCATCGTTATGCTGGCAAGCTCAGCCTCGGCAAGGGCGAGTTGTGACACTTCATCACGAAGGCAGGGATTAGGACGGTCGCTTTTCTTTGCCCAGCGGTAATTTGTCTGCGGTTGATAGGTCGATGAGAGTCGGTCAATGGGCAGATTCCGATCGCCGTCGGATCCATCGGTATTCACATTCATGATGGCCTGAATAAGGAGAGCGCTTCGGGAAGTCGCGGGGTTGTACAGTCCTAGGATGGTCTGGCAATCGAACAGGGAGTCCCTGTAGGGAAGGTGCTGGAGTTGAGCCAGATTAGCGCGGAGCGATCTTTCCTTGTTATTCAGGAGTGCGACAAAATCTGGTGACGGGACAGCATTGGTGAGGAGAGAGTCCAATTCGGGGAGCAACTCGATAATTTCTGGAGTGGCGGCCTGCAAGTCCCTCAGAGACGTAGCTGCTTTGGGCCATTGGACATGGAGGTTGATGTCCATTTTGTAGGAATTGCTATCTGATACAGCAGTTAATGCCGTCTCCTGCGAAAGGGTGCCTTCGACTCTACTTGTTAGGCTAATTCCGTTAAAAAGCTTTGCGGTGTCGTAATTCTTACGCGGCAGGACAGGAA
>JAPJNA010000057.1 GCA_026461395.1 Chthoniobacterales bacterium
CGGCATGCCCCCGGATGAAATCAAACTTCCCTCCCTCCAGTTGCTCCTTCCTGTAGTCGGCAAACTCGGCGATCAGACGTCTCTTCCGAGCGATAATCTCCTCTGCGTCGAATCCGATCTTCTCCGCACTCAGGCCGAACTCCGCTGCATGACGCAGAACACGGTAGCGGTTGGCTGACTCGATCAGGGTCTTGCTCGGCATGCACCCCCGGAGAATGCAAAGCCCTCCAACCTCCTCGCCCCCCTCGATCACCGCCGTGGAGAGCCCCAGAGACACCGCCGTCCTAGCGGCCGCATATCCGCCACTCCCGCCACCGATCACCACAAAATCATATTCCTTCATGACTTTAATCTGCTCCTCACTCATGGCTTTGCAAAGAGTGTACCATCCAAATCCAAATAATCCCGCAGAGGCGCGGAGGCGCAGGGGCGCTGGGGGATAGAATCTTTCCGTTTCTTTTACTCTCTGCGACTCAGCGCCTCTGCGCGAGAATTCTCAAGTAAAATCCATATCTTGTGGACAATGGACACGCATTACCCCCATATCCTGCGCTTTTGGGCACAAGGTAGCCAAAAAAGCGTTGCCCACCCCCTCTCGCTTCCCTACCCTTCTGGGAACTATAAATCCGCCCTTTTCCCGGGCATTCCGACACTCTCCCATGGCTAAAAAAGAACCTGCAGAACCCATTATCCCGCTCGACGACTCCGATATTCCCGAGAAGCAGGACACGGCCGGTGGTGAAGAATACGGCGCCGCCCAGATCGACAAACTTGAGGGACTCGAGGCCGTCCGTAAGCGCCCGGGCATGTACATCGGCGATCCCGATGAGCGCGGACTTCACCACTGCGTCTTCGAGGTTCTCGACAACTCGATCGACGAGCATCTGGCCGGCTACTGCACACGTGTCGAGGTCTCCATTCACTCCGACGGATCCGTCTCCATTCGTGATAATGGCCGCGGTATTCCGGTGGAGATCCATCCCAAGTTCAAGATCCCGACCCTCGAACTCGTCATGACCAATCTCCACGCCGGCGGCAAGTTTGGCCAGGGAGCCTACAAGTACTCGGGAGGTCTCCACGGCGTCGGCGCGAAGTGCGTCAACGCCCTTTCCACCTGGTTCAAGGTCGAGGTCATGCGCGAGGGGAAGGTCCACTTCATGGCCTTCGCCCAGGGTAAGACCACCCAGCCACTCACTGTCCTTAGCGAACTGAAGAACAAGAAGCAGACCGGCACCTTCGTCACCTTCCTTCCCGATCCCGAGATCTTCACGATCACCACGACCTTCAAGTTCGAGCGCCTGTCCGGCCGTCTCCGCGAGCTTGCCTTCCTGAACCCCGGCATCGAGATCGTCCTCACCGACGAGCGCGACGACGAGGAGCACCGTACCCGCCACGAAACCTTCCTCTACAAGCACGGCATCCAGGAGTTCGTACGCCAGCTTGGAGAGACCCGCACAGTCCTTCACCCAAAGCCGATCGTCATTTCCCGCCAGCGCGACGAGATCTTTGTCGACGCCGTCCTACAGTATAACGACTCCTACACCGATCAGATTCTCTGCTTTGCGAATTCCATCCCGAATCCCGATGGAGGCACCCACCTGACCGGCATGAGGACCGCCCTCACTCGTGCGATCAACCAGTACGCCAAGGCCAACAATATCCTCAAGGAGAAGGACCCCGCTCTCTCCGGTGACGATGTCCGTGAGGGACTCACCGCTGTCCTGAGCGTCAAGCTTCCAAACCCCCGCTTCGAGTCCCAGACCAAGGTCAAGCTGGTCAACACCGAGGTGGAGGGCATCGTGAACTCCTCCATCTACGAGGGGCTCATGGATCACTTCGATCAGAATCCCCCGGTCGCCAAGAAAGTCATCGAGAAGGCACTTACCGCAGCCCGCGCCCGCGAGGCGGCCCGCAAGGCCCGAGAGACCGTCCGTAAGAGCGCCCTCACTGGCGGTGGACTACCCGGCAAACTGGCCGACTGCTCCGAGCGCGATCCCTCTCTCACCGAGCTCTATATCGTCGAGGGTGACTCCGCAGGTGGCTCCGCCAAGCAGGGCCGCGACCGCCGCTTCCAGGCAATCCTCCCGATCCGAGGCAAGCTGATCAACGTGCAGAAGGCCCGTCTCGACAAGGTCCTCCAGAACACCGAGATCCAGACCATGATCACCGCCATCGGAACAGGCATCGGTGATGGTGATCAAGAAGGAGCCTTCAACATTGAGAAGCTCCGCTACGGACGCATCGTCATCATGACAGATGCTGACGTCGATGGATCCCACATCAGGACCCTGCTCCTTACCTTCTTCTACAACCAGATGCCGCAGCTCATCCGTCGCGGTCATATCTACATCGCCCAGCCACCGCTCTACCAGATCAAGAGAAAGAAGCGCGAGGAGTATGTCGACGACGACATTCAGCTCAACCGCATCCTGATCTCTCTCGGAGCCGAGGAACTGAAGCTCGTCTCCCTGCCCGACAAGAAGGAGATCGCAGCAGCCCCCTTCAAGGAGATCCTGGAGCTTCTCGACAGGCTCGAGAAGTCGAGCGAGGCCGTTCGCCGTCTGGGTGGTGATTTCGAGGCTTACCTCCACGCCCGCTCGACCGAGGGAGTCCTCCCCTCCTACCTGGTTGTCATTCGCGCCGGCAACGAAGAGACAGTCGAGTATTTCCATAACGAGACGGATCTCCGCGACTTCACAGCAAAGAACATCGATCTCAACCTCTTCGATGCCGAAACTTCCGAAGGGGAGAATGGCGAGAGTGGCACCGGAGCCGTCGTAGAAAAGGTCGCTAAGGCTGACAAAAATCCCCGCCGCCGCCGCGCCCGTCTCGTCGAGATCCATCAGTCCAAGAGCATCGAGAAGCTCATGGCAGAACTGAATAAGAAAGGCTTCAAGATCGAGCACTACGCTGACAGCAAGACCCCTCTCTTCCACCTCATCGATGGAGAAACCACCCACGAAATCTTCGCCATCCCACGGATCCTCGAAATGGTGAAGGAAGTCGGCCGCCGCGGCGTCCAGGTCAAACGATTCAAGGGTCTTGGCGAAATGAATGCCAAGGAACTCTACGAAACCGCCATGAATCCCGAGCGCCGCCGTTTCCTCAAGGTAGAGCTCAACGACGACAACGCCCTCGAAGCCGGACGCATGTTCGACATTCTCATGGGCGATGTGGTCGAGCCACGCAGGATCTTTATCGAAGACAATGCGCTCAACGTCCGTAATCTGGACGTCTAAGTGACGATTCTGAGAGTTGGCGCCGCGCGGTATTCGCCAGCGCGGTAGTAGTGCTACCGCGAGCGAACAGCAACACAGCTATCCGCTGATATCCCAAGCTTTCCGCTAGGGAGTAATTTCCGTACCTACACCCTCTTCCGAGAAGGCTTCGAGGAGCACCGCATGCGGCACTCCTGCTCCGAGCAGGTGGACCTTTCCCAGGCCGCTTGCTAGGGCCTTAGTAGCGGAGCGCACCTTGGGAATCATCCCTCCGGCAATCACACCGCGATCGATCAGTTCCTCGGTTTGGGATGCGGTGAGGCTGTGGATGAGGGAGGAGTCATCTTTAGGATCGAGCATGAGCCCGGGGACATCGCTCAGGAAGATGAGCTTGGTGGCCGGAAGAGCGGCGGCTAGGGCGGCGGCGGAGACATCGGCATTGATGTTGATCGATTCGCCGCTTGGCAGGGCACCGAGTGGTGAAATAACAGGCACCGCACCAGCCGCAAGCGCCGCTAAGACAGCATCAGGATTGACCTCCTCGGCCTCTCCCACGAATCCCAAGTCGACTTCTTTGTTATCAGGCCCGGTGAAAGGAGGCAGTTTACTGGCGATGAATACCTTCCGACCCGATATCCCGACAGCCTTCACCCCGAGAGCCTCCAGCTGATTTACGATCCCGGGATTGACCTCGTCATCAAGCACAGAGCGTACAATCTCCACTGTGGCGGCATCGGTGACACGAAGGCCATTGACGAACTGGGGAGTAAGTCCCTGCTCCTTCATACGGGCATTGATCGCCTTGCCTCCTCCGTGGACTAGCACGACACGGATGCCCACGGCATCCAGAAAGGCAATATCGATCAGGAAGCGCTCCACCTGCTCTTCAGCCTCCATAGTGCTTCCCCCGTATTTGATCAGGAAGATACTGTCGCGAAATTTCTGCAGGTAAGGGAGTGCCTCGACGAGTGTTTCGGCACGTTGCCGGGAAGTAATTTGGGATGCCATGAAAGATTTATAGTGAGAACTCCGAGAGGTTTAACCGAACATATTCCTCAGTGAGATCTGTGGTAAGTAGGTGAGCCTCACCCTTGCCCAGATGGAGATCGATGGTGACGGCAAACTCCTTCTTGGCCGCGATCTTGCGTAGTCTGGCCTCACCCTTCGCGTCCTGACATCCCATGCCGTTCTTAGCGGCGAGGATTCCGTCGTAAGCGATCTCTACCTTGTCGGGATCGAGGGCGGCTCCGGCATAACCGGCCGCATCGATGATACGACCCCAGTTTGGATCACTTCCTGCCCAAGCACACTTTACCAACTGGGAGTTGGCGATGGCTCGTCCGATCTTATGGGCGTCAGACTCAGACTTAGCCCCCTTCACAGTAAGCTCGATCACCCGGGAAGTCCCTTCCCCATCAGCCACGATGGCACGTGCCAGATCCGCACAGACCGCCTGGAGAGCCTCGGCAAAAGCTTTTTTCTCAACAGCGGTGCGAATGGCTGTCTTCGACGCTCCGTTGGCAAGCGTCAGCACCGTGTCATTCGTACTGCAGTCTCCATCGACCGTGATGCAGTTGAAGGTCCTGGAGGTCACCTCGCCGAGCACTTTGCGAAGGAAAGCTGTCGGCACAGAGGCATCGGTGGTGATCACGCAAAGCATGGTTGCCATGTTGGGTGAGATCATTCCCGCACCCTTCGCCATGCCTCCGATACGGAAGGACTTCGTTCCAATCTTCACCTCATAGGCCGACTGCTTCGGCACACTATCGCTCGTCATGATCGACTTGGCGGCTGCCGTGGCGGCAGAGGGAGATGATTTTAGCGCATCGGCTGCCTTACGGATCCCGGGAAGTATTTTGGCGAGGGGAAGCTGGACACCGATCCTCCCAGTCGAGCAGATCAGCACCTCGTCGGCATGGAGACCGAGCGCCACCGCCGTGGAGTTGGCGGTCTGCTCGGCAGCTCGGAGACCGGGAGCGCCCGTGCAGGCGTTGGCGTTGCCGCTGTTCAGGAGTACTGCGCGTGCCTTTCCCGACTCGAGATGCCTCCTGGAGAGCAAGACTGGCGCGGCCTTCACGAGGTTGGTGGTAAAGACACCCGCGGCCGTGGCGGGAAACTCTGAAGCCACGATACTCAGGTCACTTCGCAGGGGACCGGTGCGCTTGATGCCACAGGCGGTCGTACCTGAGAGGAATCCTTTGGCAGCGTTAACGCCACCGGGAATGCGTTTGAGAGGCATGGGAGTTAGGAGATTGGAGATGGGAGTTGGGAGATGGGAAAAAAGTAGGAAAGTGGAAAAGTAAAAGGTAGGAAAGTTTTAGAGTTATGCACCCATGGCTTTTCTGAATTTCAGGTTTCAGCTTTCAGGTCTCATCCCTCTCTCAGATCAGTCCAGCGGACTCAGGAAGACCTGCCCTGACGTTGAAGCACTGCACGGCTTGGCCGGCCGCTCCCTTCACGAGATTGTCGATGACGGAAAGGATCACGACCCGACCGGTCCGCGGCTCGTCGAAGAGGGCTATATCGCAGAAGTTCGTTCCCGAGACATGCTTGGTGTCGGGTGGGGTTTCACGGATCCGGACAAATGGCTCCTCTGCATAGGCGGCAAAGAGTGCTTTCTTGAGATCGGAGGCTGTTTTTCCAGCCGCAGGAGTCGCCACGATTGTGGTGTGGATACCCCGGTTCATTGGGGCAAGATGAGGGATGAAGGTGATCACCACCTTGTGACCTGCCGCATGAGAGAGTTCCTGCTCCACCTCGGAGAGATGTCTGTGACGAGGGAGTCCATAGGCCCGCATGCTCTCATTGCACTCGGCATAGAGATAATCGACAGCCGCCTTCCGCCCCGCTCCACTGACACCACTCGCGCTGGAGGCGACGATCCCATTCGGATCGAGAAGACCGGCCTTCAGCAATGGAATGAGTGGCAGCTGAATGCTAGTCGGGTAGCAACCCGCGCAGGCAATGAGGGAAGAAGATTTGATCGCCTCCCGTGAGAGCTCGGGGATCGCATAGATCGCCCGCTCGAGAAGTTCAGGTGCTGGATGCTCTCCATCATAGTAGTCGGCATAGACCGCGGCATCCCGGAGCCTGAAGTCCGCGCTCAGATCGATCACTACCTTGCCAGCCTTCAGCGCCGCAGTCGCATACTCAGCGGCCACGCCATGAGGTAGAGCTAGGAAGACTACGCCGGCATCACAGGCGGCCACATTGGCTGGATCGGCCTCCGTGAAGAGTAGTGAAGCGATCTTGAGCCCCGAGAAGCGAGGCATCACTTCACCGAGCGATTTGCCTGCATATTGTCTGGAAAAGACTGCCGTGACCTCGGCGGATGGATGCCGGTCGAGCAGAGCACAGAGCTCCTCACCCGAATAGCCGCTGGCACCGACAATCGCCACCTTGAGAAGCGCGGGATCAGTCTTGGCAGAAATGGAACTCATGATCCGATTACATTAGTAAAACTACTGCCCAGCGCAACGGTCGAAACAACCAAATGGGGAGGGACTGCATGGCCACCCGTAACGCAGGACTGTAAAGACCGAGGCCGGGCAAGCAAATGCGGTGACGCCAAGAGGTTTGTAGATTAGCCACAAAAGGCACAAGAAACACAAAAGGGTAGGTGAGGCCGTGCTCCCTCACTAGTTGGTCTGCCTCTGTGCCTTCTGTGCATCTTGTGGCTTTATTTTAATTCCTCAGAGAATTTTAGAATAGGTATTACTTGCAGTTCTTACTAATGAGTATTACTTTTCCTCTATGGGCACACTCGTTACCACAAAAGGCCAGGTCACCATACCGAAGAAGTTAAGGGATCGATACGGCATCAGGCCTGGTGCCTTGATCGATTTCGTTGCAGGAGCCGATGGAATACAGCTTCGCAAGGTCGTTAAGAAGGGTGGAAAAGGCGTGTTGGGATGTCTGAAAAATGAACTTTCGGGACTTAGTATTTCCGCACTCCTCGATGATCTTCGGGGTGAGGTTGTGTTACCCAAGAAACGAAAGTGATGACCGCGATCGCCGTGGACACCTCGGTGTTGCTCTCGATCTTTAAGGGCGAAGCGGCGGGACAACGGTGGCTCGAATTCCTTCAGGGGCTGGCTGAGACCAAGAGCCTTATTGTCTCATCGATCGTGGTTGCGGAGGTGAGATCTTTTTTCTCTAGCGATGCTCAGTGTATGAAAGCCCTGCACGCGCTGGAACTCCGTCATAGTCTCTTGGATGAAGAGTCAGCACTTCTTGCCGGAAAGATCTTCCGCTCCTACCGCAACGAAGGGGGGCCTCGCACCACCATCCTCCCCGACTTCCTGATTGCGGCTCATGCCTCCACACAGGCCGATGCGCTAGCTACGGAGGATCGGGGCTATCTCCGGGCCTACTTCCCCTCAATCAAACTGCTCAAGCCCTGACCCAGCAGAATTCTCGCGCAGAACAACGAGCTGTGGGTACAGCGTTGTAGCATGCAGAGCATCCCGTAGGGCGAGACGATCGGGAGATCGCGAGGCAAACGCAGAGGAGAGGATTTGTTATGGAAATCAGCCGTAACGGCTGCGAAGCAACGGCCGGGCTAGCCAACTCAGGAAAAAGAAACAGAAGGGGAAGTTTTACCACTAAGTACCGAAAAGGAAGATCCAAGGAGGAGCAAAGGGATCCGTAATGGATGCGAAGCAACGGCCCAAGAGCCGGCCTTGAACCGGCCAAGTGCCTGCCTGTGTTGTACTAGCCCCCCCCTGTGCATTTTGTGCATCTTGTGGCCATGCCTCCCATTGATTTTTCTTATCTCATCTCCGCGCCCCTGCGCCTCCGCGCGAAAACCTTCAGTTTTTCATGCTTAAAAGGAACTTGCACGTTCCCACAGGAAACCCGATGCTTTTCCGCTCGAGAACGGGCTGTAGCACAGCTTGGTAGTGCGCTTGAATGGGGTTCAAGAGGTCGTGGGTTCGAATCCCGCCAGCCCGATTTCTCGATATTCCGGAGAGATTGTTCTCTCTGAAGAAGTTCCGCAGGGATGGTGGGATGGTTTGGTTGCCCAAAGAGCGACGGAATCGCTACCGACTTACCAATTCTACAATTCTTCTCTGTAGGGACAGACCAAAGGAAGAAAGGAAGTGACGTGACCTCGCAGATTTGAGCCAGTTGGTGTGTTAGTCTTTGGGTTCAACCAACCCCAAAGACCATGAAAGGAAAGAGACACAGTACAGAGGACA
>JAPJNA010000058.1 GCA_026461395.1 Chthoniobacterales bacterium
CCCACCCCCACTCCCACCCCCAGCCCCAATTCCAAAACCCCAACCCCAACGCTGAGGAATGAGTCATGAGGGTCGCTATCTTCAACTCCAAGCCCTACGACGAGGAATTTCTCAACTGGGCCAACAGAGGCCACTCACATGAGCTTGTTTACTTCAAGCCCCACCTCTCCCAAGAAACTTGTGGTCTGGGCTTTGGCTTCGAGGGCATCTGCGCCTTCGTCAACGACAAGCTGAGCCGCGGAGTCCTGACTAAACTGGCTGAGCACGGGACCCGTCTGATCGCCCTTCGCTGCGCAGGCTTCAACAATGTCGACCTCACCGCAGCAAAGGAGCTCGGGATCACGGTGACTAGGATCCCGGCCTACTCGCCGCACGGGGTGGCTGAGCATACGGTGGCTCTGATCCTGGCACTGAACAGGAAGATCCCTAGGGCGTTCAATCGTGTGAGGGACGGTAATTTCTCACTCGAGGGACTCATGGGATTCGAGCTCTACGGGAAGACGATCGGCATCCTAGGAACGGGTAAGATCGGCCTGAATATGGTGAGGATCATGCGGGGTTTCGGCATGGAGGTCCTGGCCTGCGATCCATTCCAGAGCCTCGAGTGCGCCGAGATGGGCGGGCGCTATGTCTACCTCAGCGAGCTCTGGGAAAAGAGCGACATCATCTCGGTGCATATCCCCCTGAATCCTGAGACACATCACATGATCGACGCTCGGGCCATCACCCAGATGAAGAGGGGTGTCATGATCATCAACACAAGCAGGGGCGGGATCATCGACACGGCGGCCGTGATCGGAGGTCTGAAGAGCGGTCAGATCGGTTTCCTGGGACTAGATGTCTACGAGGAGGAAGGGGACCTCTTCTTCGAGGATCTCTCGTGCCAGATCATCCAGGACGACTTCTTCATGAGGCTACTGACCTTCCCCAACGTTATCGTAACCGGCCACCAAGGATTCTTCACGGATGGCGCGCTCCACAAAATCGCCGAGACGACGATCCAAAACATCTCCGACTACGAGCATCACGCGGTGGTACCCGAGAATCAGGTGACGACCACCAATAGACGCAACTGACCATGAAAAAAACTCCTACCCACAGCCCTAGCTCCAAGAATTCCTCTGCGCACTCCAACCCCCAGCATTGGATACGCTGGTTTTCGGACACCAACCGCTCCCATGTCCATATCGTGGGAGGAAAAAACGCCTCTCTGGGCGAGATGATCAGCAACTTAGGCGACGCGGGCATCAGGGTCCCGAACGGATTTGCGACGACGGCTGAGGCTTATCGGGAGTTCCTGCGAGCCAACGATCTGAACGGGCCGATCTCCCTCTGTCTAGCTGGCCTGAAAAAAGATAACAGCAACCTGCCTGCTGTCGGGACCGCTGTCCGGAAGATGATCCTGAAGGCCGAGTTCCCTAGCGCGATGACCGAGAAACTGACAGGCGCCTACCGAGAAATGAAGCAGCGCTGCGGCCATGCTGTGGAAAGCGTGGCGGTACGCAGCAGCGCGACGGCGGAGGATCTGCCGGAGGCCAGCTTCGCGGGTCAGCAGGAGTCCTTCCTGAATATCCGCGGCGAGAAGGCGCTACTCGATGCCTGCAGGAAGTGCTATGCCTCGCTCTTCACCGACAGGGCGATCATCTACCGCATGAACCACGGGTACGACCAGATGAAGGTGGCCCTCTCGGTTGGAGTTCAGGAGATGATCCGCTCGGACAGGGCAGGATCGGGTGTTATGTTCTCGATCGATACGGAGACGGGGTTCCCGGGCTGTGTGCTGATCGATTGCACCTGGGGTCTGGGAGAAACCGTAGTCCAGGGGATGGTGGAGCCCGACGAGTGCAGGGTCTTCAAGCCGCTGCTGGGGAAAACATCACTCAGGCCGATCATCGAAAAGACACTTGGACCCAAGAAAAAGAAGATGGTCTACGCGATGGCAGGACAGTCCCACTCTCACTCCCATTCCTCCTCTACACGGCTGGTGAACACCACGGAGAAGGAGCGCTCCAGCTTTGTCCTCAATGACGAGGAAGTCCTCCAGCTCGCACGGTGGGCCTGCATCATCGAGAAGCACTACGGGCGGCCGATGGACATGGAGTGGGCCAAAAATGGACCCAACGGCTCTCTCTATCTCATCCAAGCTCGTCCGGAAACCGTCCAATCGCGCCTGAAGTCGGCAGCACTCAAGACCTACTGGCTGAAAGAGAAGGGGCGCCTGCTCGCCAGCGGATTGGCCGTGGGTGACTCCATCGCGACAGGCAAGGTCTGCTGTCTGGAGAGCGCTGCTCAAATCGGGCAGTTCGTGGAGGGATCTGTCCTTGTGACAAGGATCACCGATCCGGACTGGGTGCCGATCATGAAAAAGGCCTCAGCCATCGTGACCGATCACGGCGGCAGGACCAGCCACGCGGCAATCATCAGCCGAGAACTCGGACTCACCGCGATCGTCGGGGCCGGCGATGCCACACGCATGCTCAAAAACGGAAGCCAGGTCACGGTCTCATGCGCCGAGGGGGAAAAAGGATCTGTCTACGCAGGGATCCTGGATTTTGAGGTCCGCGAGATCGACACCACGAAGATCACTAAGACCCGGACAAAGCTGATGGTGAATGCGGGCGATCCTGGCACCGCGTTCCGCTGGTGGAGGCTTCCGAGCGACGGTGTCGGTCTGGCTCGTATGGAGTTCATCATCGGGAACCTGATCAAGATCCATCCGATGGCTCTCGTGCACTTCAAGCAGCTGAAGGATCCAGTGGTAAGGAGTGAGATCGAGAAACTGACCAAGGGTTACAAGGACAAGACCCGCTACTTCATCGAGACACTGGCCCGAGGGATCTCCAGGATCGCGGCCGCTCATTATCCCAAGCCAGTGATCGTGCGGATGAGTGATTTCAAGACCAATGAATACGCCCGCCTGATCGGCGGCGCGTCCTTCGAACCGAAGGAGGAGAACCCGATGCTCGGTTGGAGAGGCTCCAGCCGCTACTACAGCGAGGGGTATCGTGAGGGCTTCGCTCTCGAGTGCCGTGCCGTACGGATGGCAAGGGAGGAGCTGGGACTCGACAATATCGTGGTCATGATTCCCTTCTGCAGGACGATACACGAAGCGGACAAGGTGCTGGGAGAAATGACCAAGAATGGACTAGTCCGTCACCGTGACAGCCTTCAGGTCTACGTGATGGCAGAGATCCCCTCCAACGTGATCCTGGCGGAGCGATTCGCACAACGATTTGATGGCTTCTCGATTGGATCCAATGACCTAACCCAGCTGGTGCTGGGTGTCGATCGCGACAGCGGCATCCTGAGCCATCTCTTCGAAGAGCGCGACGAGGCCGTGATGACGGTGATCGCGGATTTGCTTTCCAGGGCCAGAAAAAGCGGTACCCACACGGGCATCTGCGGCCAGGCACCCAGCGACCATCCGGATTTTGCGCGTTTCCTCGTGAAGAACGGAATCGACTCCATCTCAGTGAGTCCCGATAGCTTCTTGGCCGTGAAACGGGTCATCGCCAAGGCAGAGCGCGACATCGAAATCCTCAAAAAGAGTTAACATCAGTCGGTGATTAGCTCACTGACTGAGTTCGAAAATCGACAGCCTGGAAACTTAAGCTGAACGCTTAGGCTCTTCCCGTTGAAAGGTCCTCCTGTCGGGTCGAGGTTGCTCCAATGAAAACCACGATCCCCATAACAGTCTCCACGATCCTTCTGCTTGTCACGAGCGGCTGCACCACGGTCACGGACCGATACGGAAACACCCGTTCGGTGATGACTCCTATGGGGGCGGCGGTCGTTCAGACCGCTACGGCTACAGGCATCGGCGCGGGTACTGGAGCCATGATGAGAGGCTCTAATCCTGTCGCGATCGGCGCCGTGAGCGCCGGCGCTGGAAGCATAGGCTCCCAGGCCATCAACGCCTTCATTCCGAAATCGAACTAGGTTTTAATTAATACTACAACTCGGCTTGGGAGCTTCCCCCCGAGCTTCTCCGCTCGGCTCGGGTCTACTCGGCAGACGGAGTGGCTTTATCAGCCGGAGGAGTTCCCTCAGTTTCCACAGTGTCCTCTGGAGCCTCCACGACAGCGTCTGGATTCTCGACGATATCGTAGTCGCTTGAGGGCTTCCCTTCAGCCTTTGCTTTTTTCTTTTCTTCCTTTTTGCGCTTTTTCTCCATCTCTTTCCTGCGCTTCTCGAATCCGTAATTGATTTTAACCATGGGTTGTTCTGTTGGTGTTGTGGGTTGTTGGCACAGGTGCCGTAGCGACTAAAGGTCGCCAACGTCACCATTCAGCCATTTGTTGAATTTCTCGTCGAGTCTCCCGAGCATCGCTGTGGTATCCCGGTCCATGTTGGTGAACTGGGCCCATTTCAAGATGTCCTTGGACTTTCCGGAACCCTCGATTTCCCCGATGAAGTCCTCCACCAAGACTCCCTGCGAGGCGTAGGTGCCACGAAGGTGCTCCTTGCAGAGTTCGGCTGTCTGGTTCTGCCTGTTCTTAGTCCCGATGCCCATTCAGAAGGAAAGTGAGGATCCTATTCGAGGGCTTAGTAAGCTCAATAGGCTCAGAGGAGAGCCCGCAAGAGCGGAAAGGAAATGGTGCGAGTAACTCAATAGGTATTCAATCTACTCCGTTTCTGCCCGCACACTAATAAAATTATCAAAAAGTCACCTCGGACTTTCTCTAAGCCATCAATCGCACTTCTTTATTTTATCTTGCAAAACATGGAAAGCCGTTTAGATTGAAGGAGTTCGATATTTAGTGATTCGTTGCATGGTGGATTGCCCGTTGATTTTTTCGATGGTGATTTGAAACCCGGTTCTCGGGAACAGCTCTGATTAGCAGATTTCAACACCAACAAAAAAACACATCATATGAAACTATACGTAGGCAATCTGACCTTTGACACCACCGACCAAGATCTCCGCGAGCTCTTCACACAGTACGGCAAGCCGACCGACGTCGCCCTTGTTACCGATCGTGAGACCGGCCGTTCCCGCGGATTCGGCTTTGTCACCATGGGCAACGCTGAGGAAGGCAATGCAGCCATCAATGCTCTCGAGGGCAAGGATTTCCAGGGTCGCAACCTGACCGTCAATGAGGCACGTCCCCGCGAGGATCGTCCCCAGGGTGGCGGTGGTGGTGGCCGTTCCTTCGGAGGTGACCGCGATCGCGGTCCTCGCCGCTACTAATCCGGCAAATTGGGTCGCCGGAAGGCCCCAAGAAACCAATCAATGAAGGCGGAGTTCCCGAAAGGGGACTCCGCTTTTTTGTGTTCCTCCAGGAACTTCTCATCGGCCGATTCATCCTGCGGCTGGCTAAGAACGGAGCTCCCGTGAGGATTCTCCTGGAGATAGCATGAGATGTAGTCAGCGATCGCCTTGGCGATCACAGGGAAGGTTACCAAGCGTTGGTCCAACAGCTTGCCCTGCACATCCTTCCGGTCAATGAACTCGATCTCCAGAAAACATTTGGGAACCTTGTCGAGCTGGGGATATCTCTGCATCTGATAGAAGAGGTAAGCGCCCGTGCCGTCATGGATGTGGTGGTCATTGATGGAGTCCATCGCGGATGAGCGCGGGAGAAAGTTCCGCACGGCCGCTGAGGTAACCGCTGTAAGCCCGTCTGCAAAACGGAGGTCGGCCTTGTGGTTGGGGTTGAAAAACCTGCTATGAATCATGGCTACTGTACCGAGAGCTGTCCCGTGGCGGAACGTATTGAAGTGAATGCTGACGAGAGCCCCTGGATTCAGTGAGTCAGCTGCCACCTTGGCCCGTTCGGCGAAGTCGGGATTCCAGTCATTGGTCTTGGTAAGGATACAACGGATCTTCGGAGCGTGATTGGAAGCGCGTTCCGATTCAAAGACCCTCTGGATCTCTCGGGAGAGCTCGAGTGTGAGATCCTTCTCCCTCAGACCCGACGGAGAGGTGGCGTTGTTCGGCGAGGAGTTCGACTTCAGGAGATGCGTTCCGGTAACATTCGTTCCACCGTGACCCGGGTCGATGATCACCGTCAACTCTGCGGCGGCAAACGCGCCGCTCGTGAAGACCATGAGAAACGCAAAGAGACCGATGAGGAAAATCGTGGGCGAAGGGTGTCGGTATTGCTTCACGAAAGCCATCACATCCCAGGATACCTCCCGGAGAGAAGAGAGGCGAGTTCCATGGGGTCGGAGATCCTGAAGTCGGCACTGGCGTGATTGGTCCCCCAATCCCGACGGGAAGGAGCCTTCTGGGCGGCAACATCGACGCTAAGCGTACGGGCACCAAGGCTCAGGAGGCGGTCATCGAGACTCACTCCCAGATCGCCGTGACCTGTATGGGCTGAGCCGACAATAAGGACGATTGTAGCCTTGTATCTGGATGCCGTTTTAGCGGCGGCGCCTTCCTGTGCCACGGCCCCCCTGGAACGGTTGCCTGCGGTCAACTTGCAACCGAAGGGAAAGCTCTTCACGCCCAAAACATCAGCTCAAACATCCGACCTCCAAAACTGGAATCCCTAAGGCATCAGCTTATTCACCAACGAGGAAAACTACTCCCTCTCTTCCCGGGCTTCGGAATCGAATTCCTCGATCTTGAGCAGATCATCAATATCAAGGGCTGGAGCCGTTGGCTGACCCGGAAGACTCTCCACATTACGAAGGCTGCGCTCAATAGCCCGAGAACGTGTGCCGACGGTCTCGATCTTGTTGGTGGCTTCCAGAAGCTTCTTTTTCACGGCGTCCAAGGAGTCGCCGAACTTGGCGAATTCGGCCTTCACGTCGCTGAGGGTCTTCCAGACTTCGCTTGACTGCTTCTGGATCGTGAGTGTCTTGAAGCCCATCTGGAGGCTGTTCAAGAGGGCGGCAAAGGTCGTGGGTCCCGCGAGAACAACGCGGTGCTTGCCCTGCAAATCCTCGATGACTCCAGGAATGCGGATGATCTCAGCAAAGAGTCCCTCGGTCGGGACGAACATGACGCCGAAGTCGGTGGTGTGGGGGGGATTGAGGTACTTCGAGGAGATGTCCTTAGCGCACTTGAGGACAGCGTCCCGCAGAGCCTTGGTCGATTCCTCGATCGCAACAAGATCGGCGCGCTCCTGGGCCTCGTGAAGGCGCTTGAAGTCCTCGATGAAGAACTTGGCATCCACGGGCAGCCAGACGACGGAGTCATCCTCTCCCTTACCCGGAAGCTTGATCGCGTACTCGACGATCTCCCCGGAAGAGGGGTTCGTTTTCACGTTCTTCTCGTACTGTGCCGGCGTGAGCATCTGCTCGAGCAACGCTCCGAGCTGAACCTCGCCCCAACCGCCGCGTGTCTTCACGTTGGTGAGGACTTTCTTGAGATCCCCGACACCAATGGCGAGGTTCTGCATCTCGCCGAGTCCGCGGTGGACCTGCTCAAGACGATCGGAAACCTGCTTGAAGGATTCCCCAAGGCGCTTCTCCAGGGTCCCTTGGAGCTTCTCGTCAACGGTGCGGCGCATCTCCTCGAGGCGGAGGGCGTTGTCATCACGGAGCTCTTTGAGCTTAGTCTCCATGGTGGCGCGGATGCTCTCGAACTTCGTGTCGTTAGCACTAGTGAGTGCCGTGATGGTCTCGGAGAAGGACTGCAGGCGATCATTCTGGGTCTGTCCGAGGAGTGTCAGTCCGTTCAGGAGTGAGGCGTTGCCTTGGTTGAGCATGGACACGGTCTCCGTACGGCCATCGCGAGCGTGGGTGGCGGCTTCCTGACGGGTGAGGTCGAGTTCCTTGCTCAGGACGGCCGCATGCTGATCGTGCATGGAGCGCACCTGCTCAAGCTTGGCGACGATCTCGTCAGGGCTTGCGCCTTGGGAAGAAGTCGTGGAAACACCAGGCTTTCTAAGCTGAATCACCAGCACCGCGATCAACAAAACAACGATGAGTGAGAGCAGAAGCAGTTCCATGACAGGGACGACGTTACCCGGAAGTCGCGGAATTTTCCTCTCAATTCCTCTTTTTTCCCAAGGAATTCTGCTATTTTTTCGGATCAATGGTAACCATCACTTCCACTTATGACGGCGGTCTCCGCTGTACCTCCACTCATGGCCCCTCTGGCGTCAAGCTGATCACCGATGCCCCGCTCGACAACCACGGCAAAGGTGAAAGTTTCTCGCCCACCGATCTAGTCGCCACGGCTGTCGCCAACTGCATGATGACCGTCATGGGGATCGCCGCAGAGAGGCACGGAATCGATATCACGGGAACCATCGTCACTATTGGCAAGGAGATGAGTTCCGACCTGCCCCGCCGCATCGTCGGCCTCAAGTCCGTGATGACAATCCCCCTGCCCTCCGATCACCCGCAGCGCGCTTTGCTCGAAAATGCCGCGAAGGCCTGCCCAGTAAAGCAGAGCCTGTCTGCGGAAGTCGACGCCACGGTCGAGTTCCGCTGGGCGGGGTAGTGTTTGGGAGATCGGCACCGGCATCGGCTATGGGTCCTAGGGAAGCCGCCCTAGGAAAGCCGGGAGAAAGGAACTAGAGCTCCCGGAGATGTCCAGAAGATTGGTTCGCCAGAAAGTCCGCGTAGGCGTGCCTTAGCCCCGTCTCGAGATCGTATTGAGGACGCCATCCGGTCGCGAGCAACTTGGAGCTGTCCATCAGCTTGCGAAGGGTGCCGTCTGGCTTGCTGGAATCCCAGGCAAGATCTCCCGTAAAGCCCGTAACCTTGGCGATAAGCTCCGCAGCCTGACGGATCGTGACATCGCTGCCGTAGCCGACATTGATCCAGTCTGGCGGATTTTCCATCCCGAGGACGGCCAGAAGCCCCATTGCCAAATCATCGGCATGAAGGAACTCACGTCGGGCGATACCGGTACCCCAGAGTGTCACGGTCTGAGCCTGGCTCTGCACGGCCTCGTGAAAACGTCGGATGAGGGCGGGGAGCACATGCGAGTTCTCCGGATGGTAGTTGTCACCAGGTCCGTAGAGATTGGTCGGCATGGCCGAGTGGAAGAGTACCCCGTACTGCTTGCGGTAGTATTGGCAGAGCTTCAACCCGGTGATCTTGGCGATCGCGTAAGCCTCGTTGGTCGGCTCGAGCGGGGAAGTCAGCAGGCATTCCTCAGTCATCGGTTGTGGTGCCTCGCGTGGGTAGATGCAGGAACTTCCGAGGAAAAGGAGGCGCTTCACACCCTGCTGCCATGAAGCGTGGATGGTATTGTGGGCGATCGCCAGGTTCTCGTGGAGGAACTCAGCGGGATAGGTGTTGTTCGCATGGATGCCGCCGACGCGGGCCGCGGCTACGATGACGACCTCAGGTTTCTCCTTCGCGTAGAAGTCACGGACGGCCACAGCGTCGCAGAGATCCAGTTCCTTGCGGGTGCACAACAGCAGGTTGTCATGGCCGCTGGCACGGAGGGCTCGGACGATGGCCGAACCAACCATGCCGCCGTGTCCGGCGATGTGGATCTTGGCGGAGGAATTCATCCTGATTTTACGGAGGGGTGACGCCCAAGCCGTTACCGATTCCGGTGTTCTGGTAGGCCAACTCGCGGCGCGCCACTTCGAGATCTGCCTCTGTCATGATGCGGACGAGTTCCTTAAACTTTACCTTCGGTTCCCAGCCGATCTGCTTCTTGAGCTTGGCAGGGTCGCCGATAAGCAACTCCACCTCGCTCGGGCGCTCGTAGCGTGCATCGTGCTTCACATACTGCTTCCAGTCCAGATCGAGAAGACCGAAGCACTCCTCGCAGAATTCACGGATCGTGTGAGTCTCGTTGGTGGCGCAGACATAGTCGTCCGCCTTCTCCTGCTGGAGCATGAGCCACATCACTTCGACGTATTCCTTGGCATATCCCCAGTCGCGCTGCGCGTCGAGATTGCCAAGGAAGAGTTCGTTCTGCAGGCCCATCTTGATGCGGGTTGCGGCGCGGGTGATCTTGCGGGTAACGAAGGTCTCGCCGCGTCGTGGGCTCTCGTGGTTGAAGAGGATGCCGTTGGAGGCGTGCAGATTGTAGGCCTCGCGATAATTCACCGTGAGCCAGTAGGAAAAGACCTTCGCGCAACCGTAGGGGGAACGGGGGTGGAACGGTGTCGTCTCGATCTGGGGAACCTCGTGCACCTTTCCGAACATCTCGGAGGAGGAGGCTTGGTAAAACCTCACGTCCTGGGTCAATCCAGCCTCGCGGATCGCCTCGAGCAGGCGCACGGTGCTGAGTCCCGTGACATCGCCGGTATATTCCGGCACATCGAAGGAAACGCGGACATGGCTCTGAGCGCCGAGGTTGTAGATCTCGTCGGGGCGAAGTGCATAGAGGAGCTTGGTCAGTTGTGACGAGTCGGCCAGATCGCCGTAGTGGAGAAAAAGGCGCGTCCCAAGTACATGGGGATCATTGTAGAGGTGGTCGATCCGGCTGGTATTGAAGGTGGAGGCGCGGCGGATGATGCCGTGCACCTCATACCCCTTGGAGAGAAGAAGCTCGGCTAGGTAAGAACCATCCTGACCGGTGATACCCGTGATGAGTGCTTTTTTCATAAATCAACACTAGCACCAGTAAGATTGATTGTCTTTGCGTATAAGCGCAATTATTTGTATTGAATATGCGCAAGAAAGAGCCGCACTCAACACCTCGAGCGGACAACGGAGTGCTTGCCGGGAAAAAATTGATCGCCGTGGCGCTTCCACTTCTCTCGGAAGGAGAGATTTCCCTAGTCACTGCGATCCGTGAGGAACTCGGCCGCCGCGGAGACTTCGAAGTCATGGTGCTGAGCGGCGGATATGAGGGGCTTCTACGCAAGGTGGCTGAGCGCGGGGAGTTGGCTGGAGCGATCGGGGATTTCATGAGCGAAGTCTGGCTCGAATCCCTTCTCTCCCGGGGAGTCAAGGTGGTCCGGATCGATGATGACGCCAGAGGCAGTGAAACAGGGATCACCTCGATCGGTGTCAACAATGTGATGATGGGAGACGAAGCGGCCCGCACTCTCATGCGAAGCGGCGTCCAAAGTCTCGGCTATCTGGGACCGACGGGGGCGCCTGGCTCAGTGCGTCTAGGTGAATGCTTCAATGCGGCATGCGCTGCTCAAGGACGCGAGGTGATCCGCTGCAGCTCCACTGCGGGGGTTCCACTGAAAAACTTCATCCTGTCACTAGCGCGTCCCGCCGGCCTTCTCTGCTCATCCGACCACCTGGCACGCATGGCGATCCTTACGGCACAGCAGGAAGGGTTGCGGGTACCAGAGGACCTGAACGTGATCGGCGTCGGTAATGTACGGACAGAATCGCTTCATGCCGGAGTGGAGATTTCAAGTTTCGAGCTCCCCCTCACTGAGATCGGTCGACTGGCGGGAGCCGTGATGGTGGATCTCTTGGAGGGCAAACATGTCCGGCCGGCAACCGTTGATCCACTGCTTCACGAACGGGAGAGCAGTCTGCATTCCGATTCAGGTGTGGAGCGGGCGCTGGCATGGCTGAAAAGTCATCCGGACACGGCCATCACGGCCGGGGAACTTGCCCGAATGGCAGGAATGTCGCGACGTTCCTTTGAAACGGCCATTCGGGCCTCCCGAGGCATATCACCCGGAAAACTCCTTCAGGAGATGAGACGGGCGCGCGCCGAAAAACTGCTCAGAGATAGCAACCTTGATATTTCCTCGGTTGGTCGCGAATGCGGGTATCCGGAGGCGGCGGCTTTTTCCACTGCCTTCAAGAGATGGACGGGAATAAGCCCCAGGGAGTTCAGGCAATCATTCCTCACTGAATCCATAGGAAGCTGACGCCAGGATTGGAGCGCTCCAGATCCCGATCGGTCCGGAGTTCCGGGGCCAGTGTGATCATTTCAAGGGACACCGGATGGAAGATTGAGAACTCTTCTCCTGATGCATATCCCAGGATGTCACCGTCGCGCTGGTACTCAGCGAAGACTTTTCTTAAGCCCGTCCTCAGAACCCCTCCACGGCCTCCCGAACCGTAGCCGTGGATGATCTTGAGAACGGAGACGCCGTCTCCGTGGCAACGCCTTACTTCCAGTAGGAGTCGACGCTTGGCTTCCTCGAGAGTCGGAAGTCCCTCCTTGATCGTAACTTCACGGAGAGACATGAAATCAGGATCTACTTCGTCTTAAAGACGAGTTCCCCGCCAGCAACATCCGCCTTGATGGTCTGACCCTCGTGGATCTTGCCATCGAGAATCTCCATGCTGAGGGGATCGAGAATCTTCTGCTGGATGACGCGCTTGAGGGGGCGGGCACCGTAAGCGGGATCGTAGCCCTCCTTGGACAGATAAGCGCGCGCCTTGTCGCTGAGTTCCAGATGGAGCTTTTGCTTGCCGAGGCGAGTGGAGAGACGGGCGAGCTGGATATCGACAATCTTGCCGATCTCCTTGTCGGTGAGTCGGTCGAAGATGACGATCTCATCAACGCGGTTCAGAAACTCGGGGCGAAAGTGACCGCGAAGCGCCTCCATGACGCGCTTATTCCGTTCCTCGACAGCCAGATCCTCCATGATGTATTGGCTGCCGATATTACTCGTCATGATGATGACGGTGTTCTTGAAATCAACCGTACGGCCCTGACCATCGGTAATCCGTCCGTCATCGAGGACCTGAAGGAGAACATTGAAGACATCGCTGTGGGCCTTCTCGACCTCGTCGAAGAGGATCACAGAGTAGGGCTTCCGGCGAACGGCCTCGCTGAGCTGGCCACCCTCCTCGTAACCCACGTACCCAGGAGGAGCTCCGATGAGACGAGCCACAGTGTGCTTCTCCATATACTCGGACATGTCGAGCCGGACGATGGCGTTCTCGTCGTCAAAGAGGAACTCGGCCAGGGCCTTGGAAAGCTCGGTCTTACCGACACCGGTGGGGCCGAGGAACATGAAGGAACCGATGGGGCGGTTCTCTTCCTGAAGGCCGGCACGGGCACGGCGGACTGCATTGGAGACGGCTTTGATAGCCTGAGACTGCCCCACCACACGCTCAATGAGGCGCTCCTCCATCTTGACCAGCTTTTGCCTCTCTCCCTCCTGGAGGTTGGAGACGGGGATGCCGGTCCACACGGAGACCACCTTGGCGATATCCTCTTCGGTAACTTCTTCCTGGAGCAGGGCGGATTGGCCGCTCTTAGCGAGCTTGGCATTGTGCTCCTCAAGCTTGGTTTGCAATTCCGGAATGCGCCCGTACTGGATCTCGCTGGCCTTGGCAAAATCACCCTGACGTTGGGCGATCGCCAGATCGTTCTTCATTGCTTCGATCTGCTCGTTGATCTTCTGGGACTTGCCGATCTCTTCCTTCTCCTTCTGCCAGCGGGCTTTCAGTCCCGATCCGGTTTCCTTCGTCTCGGCGAGTTCCTTCTCAAGCTTCTCCAGGCGCTCTTTGCTGGCGGCATCCTTCTCCTTACGGAGGGCCTGACGCTCCATCTCGAGCATCATGATCTGACGCTCCATCTGGTCGATCTCAGTCGGCATCGACTCGATCTCGATCTTGAGACGGGAAGCGGCCTCGTCGATCAGATCGACAGCCTTGTCGGGAAGGAAGCGGTCAGAAATGTAGCGGTGGGAAAGGACCGCGGCGGCAACCAGAGCGGCATCCTGGATACGGACGCCATGGTGGACCTCGTAGCGCTCCTTGAGGCCGCGCAGGATGGCAATCGTATCCTCGACACTCGGTTCGTTGACCTTCACGGGCTGAAAGCGGCGCTCCAGGGCCGCATCCTTCTCGATGTACTTGCGGTACTCGTCCAGCGTCGTGGCCCCGATCGTGCGGAGTTCTCCACGGGCAAGCTGGGGCTTGAGCAGATTGGAGGCATCCATCGATCCTTCGGCGGCACCAGCGCCGACGATGGTATGTAGTTCGTCAATGAAGAGAATGATCTCCCCCTCCGAAGCTGTGACTTCCTTCAGGAAAGCCTTCAGACGGTCCTCGAACTCGCCTCGGAACTTGGCTCCAGCCACCATCGCGCCGATATCCATGGCGACCAGGCGCTTATTCTTGAGCGAATCGGGAACATCCCCGCTGACGATACGGCGCGCCAGTCCCTCAACGATGGCCGTCTTGCCAACGCCTGGTTCGCCGATAAGCACGGGGTTGTTCTTGGTACGCCGGGAGAGGACCTGCATGGTGCGACGGATCTCCTCGTCGCGTCCGATGACAGGGTCGATCTTCCCCTTGCGGGCCATCTCGGTGATGTCGCGACCGTATTTCTCCAGCGTCTGGTATTTTCCCTCGGGGTTCTGGTCGGTGACGCGCTGGCTGCCACGGATCTCGACCAAGGCCTTCATCAGAGCCTGATGAGTGATGCCAATCTCTTGGAGTAATTTGGCGACGGCGTTCTTCTCCTGACTCAGGGCCAGAAGGTAGTGCTCTGCGGAAAGAAACTCATCCTTGAGCTTCGCCATCTCCCCCTCGGCGGAGTCGATGGTCTTGCGGAGTTCGTTGCCGACAAAAGGCTGAGCACCTCCGTGCACTTTTGGCAAAGCTGCGGAGGCCGACTCGAGCTTGGCAATGAAAGGCTGAACGGCCACGCCCATCTTCTCCAAAACGGGACGGGTGAGACCTTCGCTCTGAGCGAGTAGCGAGAGCAGGAAATGTTCGTTCCCGATCTCCTGCTGGCCTAGACCTGAGGCGATATCGATCGCACCATTGAAGGCCTCCTGCATTTTGGCTGTAAATTTATCCGGCTTCATAGGGGGAGAGCTTATTCGCTATTTTCTGGTGGGTGGGTTGAGCTTGATTCCCTTGCGAAGAAAGGTGGGTATGTCGAGATCTTCACCCTCGACGATGGTTGGCTCGCTCTTGTCAAAGCGGCCCCGCTGATAGGTGTCCAGGGCAAGCGTTCCCTGCATCTGCTTGGAAGTGGCGGCAGCCTTCTTTCCCGACTTGGAGGTAGGCTTTGTCTGAACTGGGAAGAGCTCGTCAGCGCCTTTTTCCCCTTCACTATGTCCAGAGGAGATCTCCTCTCCACGAGACGGTTGAGGCAACTTTGTCCCGATCTGGCTGACTGGACTGATAGGGCTGATAGGGCTAATCGCACTATTCGGTTCGCCGGTTTCGTTGCTTTCACTTGGTTTGGCAGGCTTCCTGACAGTCCCTCCGGAAGAGGCCAAGAGGTAAAGCTCCAAGGCTGATCCGAGAGGCCCATCCGCATGGACTCCCACTTTTATCTGACAGTTATCACCGGCAATTTGTTCAATTTTACCGACAACGGCCTGAACCTCCGCAAAGTAGATGTCCTTGGCACCCCGGAGTAGCAGAAGAATCATCGACGACTCCTTGAGGGCCGACCCCTTGCCGGGCAAAGTCAGGAGGGGACTCTTCAAGGCTCTCTCCAGAGCCTCGTGAAGCCGGTTGGATCCCTCAGCCTTCCCAAATCCGAAATGGGTGATTGCCCCAGTTTTCCCGAGCACATGGTGAATGTCAGTACGGGTGATCTTTACGGGTCCCGAAGTCGAGAGCATCCCGGTGAGTGCCAGAAGGGCGGCTAGCAGAGTCCGGTCGGAAAGAACGAAGGCCTCACCCACGGCGGCTATCGATGGAGATCCGCCGGAGAGTTGATCATTCCCGATCACGACAACGGCATCACAGATCTCTTGCAGTTTTTCCAAGGCCCGCTCGGCAAGATCCCTCTTGTGCTTTCCCTCAAAGGAGAAGGGCATGCCGACACAGGCCATCGTGGTCAATCCAGCCGACTTAGCACGAATGGCCAGAGCCGGAAGAAGGAAGGAACCCGTCTCCCCACCGAGACCACCACAAAGAATGACCGCCGAAGCCCCCTCAACGGTCCGCCCGAACTCGTCATCGATCACGCGGAAACCCTCCCCTGGATCTCCCTCGGGCACCTCGATTTTGTCACGGACAATGGAGGCATTCAGCGAATCGGGATCATTGTTGACGGCTAGAAGTCCTGTCATGCCCGGGTACTCGACGGAAAGCAGGTCGAGCACGGTGACACCAGCATTGCCTATACCGACCAGGATGCGACGGGATGGTGAGGTGCTCATCGGGAACGTTTCTTGAAGAGACTTCCAAGCCCCTGGGTGAACCGGTCGAGCATGCTCTCGGGTGCGATATTCTTGGTCACGAGCCTCGCGTATTTGGTCAGTCCGATTGCGGTGGAGTACTGAGGGTCCTCGAAAATCTGAGTGGCGCCGCTGACATTACGGGCGCGTGTGAGCTCCACCGGAATGTCAAAGACCTCCTCGGCGACCTGGGCGATTCCCTTCAGCTTGGAACAGCCACCGGTGATCATGACTCCCCGGATGAGATCCATCATCCCCTCACCGGATGACTCGATGTCGCGACGAATCAGTTCGAAGATTTCCTTCACTCGGAGGTGAATGATCGTTTCAAGGGAGACGCGATCGACATCACAGCCAAGGAATCTAGGGTCGTTCTTCAGCGAGATAAACCCTCCCTCTGAACTCACCGGGTCGGATGCTGAACCCTCCTCGATCTTGAGAAGTTCAGCCCTGGCAATCGGCAGCCGCAGCCCCACGGAAATGTCATTGGTGATGTGGTCACCTCCCAGGGCCAGCACGCCGCTATGGCGAATGGCTCCATCGATATAGACCAGGTAATCGGTCGTTCCGCCCCCGATATCGATCATAAGAGCCCCGTAGTTCTTCTGATCCTGGGAAAGAACAACCTGTGCGCTGGCAAGCGAACTGAGCACGACATCCTCGATGCCGATCTTCAGCGACTCAATGCAGCGGAGCGTGTTGTGGATACGCGTTTTGATCCCATGAACAATGTGAAAATCGGCCTCCAACAGCGCTCCCTCCGACTTGAGGGGATCGATGACATTCTGATTCCCATCGACGTGATAGGCCTGAAGAATGGTGTGGAGAAAGGTATTCGGTGTGGGAATGGCAACCTCCTTCGCATTCACCTCCACGGCCTCCAGATCCTCGGGTTCGATCTGCCTCTCGGCGCGAAGAGCCAGGGAGCCGCGGTTATTGAAGCTTGCCAGATGCGATCCCGTGATCGCGACCCAGACATTGCCGATTTCAACATTCGTCTTGTCCTCGGCATCGAGGATCGCCTCGCGGACGCACTCGGTAACAGTCTCCATATCGACGATCTCCCCCTTGCGCACGCCTCGGGACGGGGTCTCCCCTACTCCGAGAATGCTAATCTGATCATCGTCCCTCGCTTCGGCGACGATGACGCTGATCTTCGTCGTTCCGATTTCGAGTCCTACAAAGATTTGCTCGTTGGCCATGGCGAAAAAGTGGGTTGCCGGGGGCTAGTTGTGCTTTAGGATTTTTTTGGAAGAGGCGACGGGTGCTATTTTGTCAGACCCTTGCTCTGGCGTAAGCACAAAAGTGACGGGAGTATTGCGGCTGACCATGAGGTTGGCGGTCTGAATCTTGCGGCCGGTTTCCTGACAATGGTCGAGTAGCTTGCGAAGACGATCGAGCTGCGCCGGCATGTCGGCACCTCCAAGGGTTCCAAATGTGAATTTAGCACCGGAGGCGTCGGTCACGACGGCGGCATAGGGCTTGGAAACATCAACCGAGCTGATCCGGAATGTCTCTTCAGGAAGTTCAGAAAGCGTATGCCTCAACAGGAGGGCCGTGGCGAGAGACGAACTCTCCAGTTTTTTGCCCGGGATAGCATTGCCCAGAGAAACGCCGCGAAGCACGGGAAGACCCAGGAATTTGTCATCGAGTCTGGCTGGACGCATCATTACTCCCTCCTTATCGCAGAGGAAGCTCTTGCCGGGGATGAACGATTCACCGGCGGCCGCTTCGATCTCTCCCGGGGCAACAAACAGAAAAACGGGTGCCCGCGGCTCCAACCCGACTTCGATGGTGTCGGGTAACATCCGTTCGATGCTCACGGAGCGAACCTCGGGGAGGGCGGCCAGTTTCTGGTTCGCCTGTTCGAGGTCGAGGCCAAAGATGTTCTTCCCCTCGTTGAAGCCAGTCAGGTTGACCAATTCTTCCTGGGTAAGAACACCGTTGAGATGGGTGACGAGGTGCTTAAGATTATATTCGGGGTTCTTGAAAAAGAATTTCCCGCAGGCGAACTGCGCGCCGGCCGCCAGTAGGCCGACCACGATCACGATGAAGAATGCCTTCCAGAGGAAGCCGCTCGCCTTGCCGCGATGCTGACGCTTCATGCTGGCTGTTCGCACATTCACCTCGAGGAGGTGCTGACGGCGCCCTGGGCCGACTCCTTTACGTCTGTTGGCTCCGGTATTGCGTCGAGTTTTCATGCGCTGGCAGTTCGGGCTGTGAGTGATCGCTCCGCTATTCTGCAGCAAAGATCTGTAAAATCGAGCCCCATGGCGGCAGCTGCTTTGGGAAGCAGACTGGTTTCCGTCATTCCGGGGATGGTGTTGATTTCCAAAATAGTGGGGCCGGCGGGGGAGAGCAGAACGTCGACCCGGCTGTAGACGCTCAGCCCGAGAGCGCGCACTGCGGCGAGCGCCGCTCCTTGCACGGCTTCCGTCTCTGAGGGAGAGAGAGGTGCCGGCACCAGATACTCCGTGGCTCCCTTGGTATACTTATTGGTGTAGTCGTAAAATCCCTCATTCGGCTTGATCTCGACCACAGGTAGCACTTGATCGCCGATCACACCCACGGTCAGTTCCCTCCCCGTCACCAGCTCCTCGACAAGGATCTCCTCACCGTGAAGGAGGCAGTCGGCAAGGGCCTGGTCGATTCCACTAGGCTCATGGATGAGATGAACGCCGACACTCGATCCCTGGCGTGGGGCTTTGATGACGATGGGTAGCTGCAGCGTCGGATGCTCCCCAGTATGCAGGATCTCGAAACGAGGCGTCGGCACGCCAGCTTTGACCAAAGCCTGCTTGGTCAGGATCTTGTCAAAAGCCACACGACTCTGCTCGGCCCCCTCACCCGTGTAAGGCACACAGCGTTCGTCGAGCACACCCTGAAGTCCGCCATCCTCGCCGAAGGTTCCATGGATCAGGTTGAAGACAAGTTCGGTCCCTTCGGGAATGACAACCTCGGTGCCAGCAATCTCGATCTCCTCGACGTGGGCACCTGCGTTCCTGAGCGCTGTGGCCACGGAGGAACCGGAGCGCAGGGAGACCTCACGCTCGGAACCTGGGCCTCCTTTGAGAACAACAAGGAAACGGTTACGTGGGTCGAAGGAGAGTTCAGTGCTCATGGGTAATTTCGTAGTCTTTCGGTTCTTCACCGATGATAGAAACCTCCGTCTCCAGCCCGATCCCGCGTTCCAGAAGAGCTCGATCTTGAATGCGCCTAATCAGGGAAAGGATCTCGCCCGCCGTAGCGCCGCCGTCATTGACAATGAAGTTCGCATGGACTTCGGAGACGCGGGCCCCACCGACAGCACTGTTCTTGAGTCCCAGTTCATCGATAAGTTTACCGGCGGAGATCCCACCGGGATTCTTGAAGATGCAGCCCGCGCTGGCCGCCACAGGCTGGGTTTCCTTACGATGGCGAAGCGATTCGCCGAGGAGGTCGTCGATCTTTCCGGTGTTGGCGAATTCCCCGGAGAGCGTGGCCGAGAGCGCGTAATGGTCATGTAGAACCGGGACATCTCGGTAGCGAACTTCGATCTCTTCCGGAGTCCGGGAAACGATGTTTCCATCACGATCGGCAAATCGGATCCTGACGACCTGGTCGAATGTCTGGACACCCATCGCGCCCGCATTCATGCGCAACGCCCCACCCAGGTTTCCTGGAATGCCGTCCATCCATTCAAACCCCGTAAGTCCTGCATTGCGAGCGACGGCGGCCAGTTGCTTGAGACGAATCCCGACCCCGGCGATAACCTCATTCCCATCCACCGAGGCCTCGGCAAAACAACCTTTGGACAAATGGGCCACGACTCCGGGAAAACCGCCATCCCGGACAATGAGATTGGACCCGCGACCCATGACCATAAAGGGTATCCCCTCGTCGTGGCAGAGGCGGACAAGTTCTGCAAAGCCCTCCTCACTCTCGGGCTCCACCCAAAAACGCGCTGGCCCACCGACCCTCATCGATGTGTGACGGGAGAGCGGTTCGGACATTTTGATGACACCCGGGCCCATGGCCTTGCGGAGCTTTTCCCGAAGAACCAATTCCCTGGCGATCAGTGCACCTGCCTCATGGATGTTTCCCGCGCCGAGGGTGATGACCATATCTCCTTCTCTGAGAGAGGCTGCTGCAGCACATCCCGCCTCCAGTACAGAAGCGGCGCGCGTGATTCCCTGATGGCCTTCGGCACGGGCCGCCTCCACCACACTCCCCTCATCGATTCCAGGGATGGGGGCTTCGCCGGCGGGATAAATAGGGGTAACAAAGACAAGGTCGGCATCTCCAAAAGACCTTCCGAATTCGGCTTTGAAGGAAGCTGTGCGGGAATAACGGTGAGGCTGGAAGAGAACCACGAGACGGCCCTCTCTTCCAATTTTTCCTTCTTGCCCGGCGCCACGGAGGGCGACCTTTGCGGTTGCAAGCGTTGCCGCAATTTCGGTGGGATGATGGCCGTAATCGTCGAAGACTCGGAACTCATCGTCCTCATACTTGAGTTCAAAGCGGCGCTTCGCTCCTCGGAAGGCTTCCAACGAGGAGGCGATGACGGAGAAGGAAATTCCCAAGTCGTTAGCTAGCGCAATCACCAGAAGGGCGTTCTGGGCATTATGCAAACCGGGAATCCCAAGATGGACGCGACCGAGAAGTTTCCCTTCATGGAAAACCGCAAAACGGATCGTGAGTCCCGATTGTTCCACCTCCACGAGTTGATAATGGCAGTGGGATCGTGTCCCCACAGGAACAGCCCCTGGGTGCGTGGAACAGATGCGCGTAGCTCCGGGGTCATCGGCCCAGTAGTAGACTTTTCCGGAAGTCTGACTGAGGAGCTTGGAAAAAACCGCATCGATCGCGGTGAGATCCTGGTAGTGATCGAGATGCTCGGGCTCGATGTTGAGCACCAGCGCGTGACGCGGGTGGTAATGAACCAGCGTACCGTCGCTTTCGTCTCCCTCGGCCACCAGGTGCGTTCCCTCGGAGTCCCAACGAGCATTCGTTCCGAGAATGGGGATTTCGGCCCCGACATAGTGGGAGGGCTTGAGCCCGCCCGCGCGCAAGACATGGGCGGCCATGGCGGAGGTCGTGGTTTTTCCGTGCATCCCGCAGACCACAACTCCCTCCTTGCCGGTCATTACGGCGGCCAGGACTTCGGCCCGGCGTGCCATCGTTTTTTTAAGAGTCAGCGCCGCATCAAAGGCAGGATTGCCAGCATGGATCGCGGAAGAAAAAATCACCAGTTCCGCATCGTCGACCAGGCGGGTGCTGTTGGGAGACTCAAAGTCGAGTCCTTTGCGTCGCAGACGTTCGACTTCCTGGGTGTCGACCTTGTCCGAACCACTGACACGATGACCGAGCGCCAGAAGAAGAGCTGCAATGCCACTCATCCCGGAACCGGCTACTCCGATGAGGTAGATGCGACGTGATGTGGAGCCGAGAAGGAATGAAGCCAGTTCCGCACCCCCAAGGCGGGCGTCGTTGCCCCTCCTCTCAGAAATCATCGTCCAGCCTCCCGGGTCGCGATCCCCTGCTCCATGACATCAGCTACCAGTCCCGCCGCACCGCGTGGTAGAACGGAGCCGGCGGCAGCAGCCATGCGCTCGCGTCGGCGTCCGTCGTTAAGGAGATTCCGAACCAAGAGAGCGAAGGATTCCGGGTCAGCTGTCTTTTCCTCGATGAGCTCCGCGGCACCGGCATCCCGGAAGGCCTCGGCATTGCGATGCTGGTGCAGATCCGATGCAAAGGGGAAGGGAATCAGGAGAGACGGAAGCGAGAACTGCGAAATCTCGCTGAGGCTTGCCGCTCCGGCACGCGACACCACAAGGTCGGCAGCGGAATAAGCCTGTTCCATCTTGTGATGGAAGGAAGCGACATGAGAGGCAATACCCTCCCGTTGGTAATTGATGGCTGCAAGGTTGTCGTCACGCTCACCGGTGAGATGAATGACTTGCAGGGGCCTGTTCTCTTCATCGCGGAAATCCTTGAGATAAGCGGCCGATCGGAAGAGAAGCTGGTTGATTCCGGCTGCACCCTGGCTCCCACCCATCACCAGAAGGGTTGGCAGTTCCGGATCAAGGCCGAATGCGGCACGAGCCTCCCCCTTGGGCAGCGGGGTTCCGAGATTACGGCGCACCGGAGTTCCTGTCACGATGCAGGTGCTCTTCGGAAAGGAGGATTCGCAGAACTTCAATCCCAGGAGAACGCGATCGGTCCAACGTGAGGCTAGACGGTTAGCCCGGCCCGCTATCGCATTGGATTCATGCAGGTAGCAGGGAATGCCTGAGAGACGTGCTGCCAGCAGGGGAGCCGCTGAGGTAAATCCCCCCATCCCAAGGACGCCGGCGGGCTGATAGCGTGAGTAGAGCTGCCTGCAGGTGCTGAAGCTCTCCCAACCCCGCTTCAGAAACCGTAGAAACGCTGGGGAGAGGAGCGCGGGCATTCCGATGGAGGGAAGCTTCTCACACCGGAACTCGGCATGATCCCTCAGCGCCACAGCATCGATCTCTTTCTCCGAGACAAGCAGCAGGACCTCGTGGCCTCGGTCATGCAGGACCTCGGCGACCGCAAGACCGGGAAAGAGATGTCCTCCGGTACCACCGCAGGCGATGACGAATTGTTTGGGGACCGCCATGCGTGATTCCTAGATTCTGGGAACGGATCGTCCCGCGAGAACGACCTGCCTCTCCGTGGCGGTAGCGATCGGGGTGCCGGTGCGGTGGATATTGACAAGGATTCCAATCATAAAAAGACAAACGGCCATATTGCTTCCCCCGTAGCTGATGAAGGGAAGAGGCATCCCTTTGTTGGGAAGCATCGAGGTCGTCATTCCGATATTGACCGCTGCCTGCATCGAGATCAACAGGAGGATTCCCATGGCGAGAAGTTTTCCAAAGCGATCCTTGGCATTGGCAGCTATGAGGCCACCGCAGAGGATGATGAGAATAAATCCCAGGAGGACGAGCCATGTGAATCGAAGTCCCAACTCCTCCCCGATCATCGGGAAGATGAAGTCGGTGTGGGCGTATGGCAGGTAGAGCATCTTCTGACGTCCCTCCCCGAGCCCAAGCCCCTCGAATCCACCGGAGCCGAATGCGATCAAGGCCTGCCATTGCTGGAGTCCTTTGCCCAACTTGTCGGCATCGGGATGCATGAAGGTCATCATACGTGCGGCGCGTTCCGGAATCAGCATAGCGATTCCAAGCAGCCCCGTAAGCCCCACTCCACAAAGTCCGGCGATGACCACCCAATTGGCACCCCCCACCAGACAGATGGCTAGTGTCGTCGCTCCAATGAGGGCAGCCGTACCGAGATCCACCTCCTTGGCAATAAGGCCAATGATGACAGCCACGACGCCGATCGGAATCACAAACCCATCCAGCATCTTCCGGGGATCCGTCTGTTCGCGGGAAAACCACCAGGCGACAAAGAAAACTGCCGCAATTTTCCCGAACTCGCTGGGCTGAAAGACAAGAATGCGCAGGTTGAGCCAGCGATGCGACCCGTTGATCTTCATTCCCACATGGGGAACGAAACAGAGAACGAGCAGAAGGACTGAGACCCCGAACCAGATTTTCCAAGTGCGCTGCCAGAGATGATAATCGGTCATCGCGCCCACAACACAGACCCCCATGCCGATGATCAGCCAGAAGATATCCTTTTTGACAAAATAGTAGATGTCACCGTGACTCTCCTGGGCATAAGCGCTCGTGCTGAAAAGCATCACCACTCCAAGGGCAAGAAGCCCGACCACGGAGATCAGGAGGAGGTAGATGCTGCTGCGCTGCACGGCTCCTAGATTCTGAAGGGCTCTGGAAGGGTTACGAGATGCTTTTAGAGACGCTTACTGGGCCGCCTTCTTCGATAATGTAGCGGAAGAGGGAATCTTCAGCATCTGACCGATCTGGATCTTCTTCGGATCGGTGATGCCATTCGCTTTCATGAGCTGATCGGGCGTGATCTTGAATTTTTTGGCAATCTTGTAAGGGCTGTCTCCCTTGACGACGGTATATTCGGTGGTCGGCCCCTGATCCTCAGTAGGTGCCGCTACTGCAGCGGCACCCGCTGCGGAAGCTACTCCCGTAAGGGCTGTAGTCGCTGAGGTGACTGCACCAGCAACTGCAGCAGGCGCCTGCTGCACGCTTTCCACAACCTTACCGGCTTGGGCCGAGACATCAGTAACTGCCTGACTCATCACTTTGGTAGGAACCTTGAGGATCTGGCCAACCTGAAGCACGGACTTTTCTGTCATTCCGTTCACCTTTTCGAGTTCGGGAATCGCTACTCCTAGTGAGGAGGCAATGCGCGTGAGCGTATCTCCCGCCTTAACCATATAGGTGTTCGCTGTTTCGGGAATTCCGGATGACACTGCCACACGGGATGGCTGAGAGGCTTGGGATGCAGGGGAAGTTGCAGTCGCGGGTTCCTGGGCAGATGATGTTGCTACAGCAGCGGCACCAATGCCCGAGGCGCCAACGGTTTTCCCAATCATACTCTTGGCACTAGCCAAGAATCCCCTCGGAGCCGTGTTTACAGCCGTGCTTGCAGTCGAGGTCGGCTTCGTCTGTCTGGCAGCGCTTTCCGTGACGGCCTTCACTGCCTTGGGAGCCTCGCTCACTTTGGCAATAAGGGGAGCCTTGGAAGATGCTGGAGGCTCTCCGCTTGGACCTGAACCTGAACCTGAACCTGAACCTGAACCAGAACCAGAACCACTGGCATTACCGGAACCTTGGTCGATTGATGACTGCTTTTGAGATGACACAGACTCAGTGGAGCGAGCCGTCTTGGCGGAAGAGGCCTTGTCAGCCTTCATCGTATTAAAGGCGTAAAGTCCGCCCACAGCTACCCCATGAAGAAGAAGAACCGCCACAAAGGCGTGTGAGAGCTTCATATTCGGTTCGGGACCATAGTCCTCGAACTCCTCTTCTGGAGCGTGCATGGTTGCAGCGCGAGCGCGGAGCCGACGGGTACGTTTCGGATTCATCGGTTTCATGGGTTGGAGTTTCCTATTCGATTTACTAGGTATTGTGTTTGTTGAAGAGCTAAAAGATTATTAATTCTAGGGGTTGTGTGTGGCTCCTTGAGCGAGGGAAATCCCTGTGCCCATGGATTCCTTCACAAGCCTTCTGAATGTCTCCCCGCGCTCCACATAATCGCGGAACATATCGAAAGAGGAGGTACCGGGTGAGAAAAGTATTGTCGTCCCGGTTTTGGCCTCTTTTCGGGCGGCCAAAACCGCCTCCTGAAGACTCTCTACCTCGAGGCAATGAAGTGGCGCCCAATCCCTTGCAATCCGATGGCGCATCTCACCAAGGAGAATCGCTAGACTCACGCGCTCACGGACCAGGTCGGCGATGGGTAAGAATTCAAAGCCCTTATCCTTTCCACCGGCGATCAGGATGAGGGGTCCCGTCACAGATCGGATCGCCTGCTCCATGGCATCGAGGGTCGTAGCCTTGGAATCATTGATCCAGCTCAGGCCATCAC
>JAPJNA010000059.1 GCA_026461395.1 Chthoniobacterales bacterium
CGAGGGTCGAGGGTCGAGGGGTAGCGAAAAGTGGGAAGGTGGGAAGGTGAAACCTGAGTCGAGGTCTGGGGAAGACCGAGCGAGTTCAAAGCTGAAGAGGGATCCTGCCGATCAGTAGTCAGCAATCAGCAGTCGCTGATATTGTCAATTGACCGGCGATGTCATAAATTTGAGGTGATGGAAAGTGTTGTCCAAGTTGAAAAAGCTCCCGAGCGCGTGCCGGTTTCCCCCGAGGTGGCAGAGCGCGCGGCGGATCTTGTGCGCCGTTTTTCCGAGTGTTTTTGGTTCCGTCACCCAGAGGCGGTGATTCGTTTTACTGACGATGTGAGGTTGGTGATAGAGCACCTGCGTGACTACGGTGACAAGAGGGCGTGGGCCGCCGCAGCAGAGTTGCAGCGCTGTCTGTAACATCCAAAGGAATGCCGCTAACGCCTTTTCAAAAAGAGGTTCTGAAGGTTCTAGTCTCCAATCGTTCCGAGCAGAGCCATGTGGCCGGAGGATTGGTGCTGAATGCGCCGTAGAATTCGTCAAGGTACTCGCGGGATATCGATTTCTTTCACGAGGCGGTGGGCGAGGCAGTAAAAAGTGGGAAAGTGGGAAGGTTTAAGTTGGGAAGCTGAAACCTGAGTCGAGGGTCGAGGGATGGCAACCATCAACCAGCAATCCGCAATCTCAGGGGGCGGACGCCATTGAGTAAAAAATAGCCGTTAAACCAGATTCCGTTACTTTTCTGGCTTCTTAAAACCAATCCTGTTACAGAATAGCCCTATGCGGGCATCCTTAACCAAGAATCCGTTACCTATTCTCTCGGGGGAGGTTGTGATCTCCACCGAGCAGAATCGTGTGGCAATCCATCGGGCTGTCCGGGCCGGAAAGCTCCGGAAATTGGCTTTCCGAATTTATACGAGCAATCTCACGGATGCCCCGGAAAAAATCATCCGGGCGAATTGCTGGGCCATCGCGGGAGCCCTTTTCCCTCAAGCGTTGATCTCGGATCGCACGGCTATTGAAAATCGTCCCGCTGAGGATAGCTCGATTTTTTTGATCACGCAGAAGAGGTGCTCGGATCTGGAGTTGCCGGGGATCGCATTCCGTCCGAGGAGTGGTCACGGTCCCATCGAGGGATCAGACACTCCTTTTCTGGGGGGCCTGTGGATGTCATCACAAGCGAGAGCCTTGATGGATAATCTCCGGCCCTCTCGCCAGAGGAGTCATGTCCGCAGCACGTTCACCCGCGAGGAACTGGAGGAGTATCTCGACAGGATGCTTCGCAATAGCGGTGCGGCGGCCGTGAATCGTATCCGGGACCAGGCGCGGGAGATCGCTCCCTCGCTCGGAATGACAGATCAGGCGGAAAAGCTCTCCGCGATCATCGGAGGGATGATGGGGACAGTGGATGAACCGCTTGCTTCCCGGGTGGGGATTTCTCGATCCAAGGGGCTCGGCTACGATCCCGATCGTCTGGAACTTTTCGAGCATCTGAGGGCACATCTGGCATCCCATCATTTCACGGCACGGAGCGCACGGACGGGGAATTCCTATCTTCCCTTTTTCGAGAGCTATTTCTCGAATTTCATTGAGGGGACCGAATTCGAAGTCGGGGAGGCCTATGAGATCGTCTATGACGGTATCATTCCCGAGGAGAGACCGAATGATGCCCATGACATTCTGGGCACCTACCAGATCGTCTCTAACTCTGCGGAGATGGGGCGTGTCGCAAAGGATGCATCGAAGTTTCTCGATATCCTGCGTTATCGCCATTCGGTGATCCTCTCAGGGCGTCGGGACATGAATCCCGGGGTCTTTAAATCCAAGGTCAACAGAGCCGGGGAGTCCCGGTTTGTGGAGCCCGATCTCGTTCAGGGAACACTCCTGGGGGGATTTGAGTTGCTCCTTACGCTGATGGATCCGATGGCCCGTGCCATCTACATGATGTTTCTGGTCTCTGAGGTGCATCCCTTTGCCGACGGCAACGGGAGGATTGCCCGGGTGATGATGAATGCCGAACTGCATGCCAAGGGGCAGGAGCGGATCATTATCCCGAATGTCTTCCGAACGGAGTATCTGCAGTCCCTCCAGGCCCTGACTCACAATCGGCGGGCGGATGGGTTGGTGTCGGTCATGGACTACGCGCAGTGCTTCGTAGCCGGAATTGATTTTTCCGATTACGCAAAAGCCGTGATTCAACTCCAGACTTGCAATGCATTCTCGGCACCCGCCGATGCCATGGGTGGAGGTGGCAAACTGATCTTGTCCGAGGGGGCTGATGCGCCGTGGCGCAGGAAATAGTAGTTAGAAGATAGGAGTTGGGATATGGAAACCAAGCCGGCGTGGGTCAGGACATAGGTAACACCCTGGTTCAAGACATGGGTAACACATGCCGCGAGTGTTTGGTAATGGTGTTGGTGGCGGCGTTTATTGACTGGAACCATAAATATGGCAATATGGGGGAATGAAGACCACTCTGGAGTTGCCGGATAATCTGTTACGGAAGGTAAAATCAAGCGTTGCATCCTCAGGGAAGACGATGAAAGCCTTTATGATCGATGCCATTCAGGATAAGCTGGCGGCTCAGGAAGCTGCTGCATCCAAGCCTTGGCTGATGCACTTTGGGGTACTGCGTCATCTTGGTGGAGAGCGGCAGGTGATTGAGGCCAAGATCCGGGAGGAATTTGACGGCGTGGATTCCAACCAGTGGAAGTAATCCTCGATACGAACGCTCTCTCGGCGTTGCTCGACGGAGATGAGGATCTTCGTGCCATTCTAGGCAAGGTCTCGCAGGTTTTGCTTTCCCCGATTGTTCTGGGTGAATACCGCTTTGGGATCCATGCATCAAGGCACCGACAGGAGTACGAGAAGGAGCTGAGGCTTCTGGAGAAATGTCTTCATGTCCTGATTTCGGATGCCAGAACCGCGGTCGAATATGCGGCGGTGAGGAATGAGTTGAAGTCAGCCGGGACTCCAATTCCATGGCACGATATCTGGATTGCCGCGCAGGCCAGGCAGTACGATGTCAGGATTTTATCCAAGGATAGCCATTTTGATGTCGTTGATGGTGTGAAAAGAGTGAGTTGGGGATGAAAATCACGGCTCCTCACTGTTTGGAGTGGGTAAACCGGAGTAGCCCGCGAGAGGTGAGAACCAAGGCTCTGGGAAGAGCCGCGGAAGACTACTGTAAGTAGCCCCGTAAGGGCGGCACGGCTTGCCGGGCGGCAAGTGCCGTCAATCGAGGGGTCGAAGGGTCTTTTCTCGATCAGTCCTCTGGCCTACATGAGGGGTGATCTTACACCTAGAGCGGTTGCCCTTGTGATTGAATGGGCTATGCTTCACCTGGGTGAGCTGTCAGTATGCTGGCAGCTCGCCAGAGAAATGAAGCCGATCCCCCAGATCGCACCCTTGGAATAGGACGAAAGATGCAACAGACACTGACATCGGAAGAAACCCAACTGGTCGATGCCCGCTCGATGGGGGGACAGGTTGTGCGCCTGAAGTTCAAGGATGGGCGTGTGTTTGATCTGGATCTCTTTCCGGATCTGGAATCATTGGAGGGTCCATTGGTGGAGCCGCTCAAGGATCCGTTGGTCTTTGCCAAACTGGAAATCAAGTATGGTGCACTGCTGTTTCCCACTGGTTTGGATTATGGTCCCGATATTCTAAGGGTCTGGTGTGAGAATGGTTCTGTGGAGGGTCAAGAGGTGACCGATAAGCTCGCTCATCGTTATCTCGAGGGAGCGCATTCATCCCTTCAGCACGTCTGAGGGTTTGGAATCAGCCAGAGAGCCTGATGCGCCTAAGGCGTATGGGGCTGAGTCTAAGGACGAAGGTCGAGCGTGACGGCGTGACCAATTGAAACAGCGGGGAGTCGCTATCTCTTCAACCGCTCTGCTTCAGCCAACTCCGGAGACCAATCGACAGCCATTTCCTCAGCCACAAACTTGGTGAAGGGGATGATGCTTCGTCGGACGGAGGCTTCCTCCAAGGCGTCCATGTAGGTTTGCCTGCGCGTGACGCGCAGGATCGTCCATGGATAGCCGCCTGAAGCCAGCATGGCATTCATGAGGAATCTCCCGATACGTCCATTTCCATCGGAAAAGGGATGGATGTAGACGAAAAGGAAATGGCCAAGGATCGCTCTTACCGAGGCATCCGGCTCTGATAATAAAGCCTCATAGAAGGCCTCCATGCCATCGATGACCCCCCGCCCCGGCGCCGGAGGCACATGGCTTGAGCCTCTGATATAGACGGGCTTTTCCCGGTATCCTGCCACATCCGCCGCTGTCAGTCGGCCAACCTGGACAAAGGGCTTGTGAAGTGCTGAATACCAATACGGAAGATCCGTCTCCACGATCTTTCCCGGCACTTCCCCTTGAAAGATTTTACCGATGCTTTGAAGCACGGCCTCATGGGCCATGCTGTACCCTTTGGCTGCGAGCCGGTTGCTTTCTTCTTTCAGTGAGGGATCATCCTCATCGTTTCCCGCTGCAATCCGTGCCACGAGTTTCGGAGTGACTTGAAACCCTTCGATGGAGAGCGAGTGATAAGCATCGTATTGGTAGAGATGATGCGCTTTATCTAGGTAAGTCTGAGCATCTCCCTTTCCAGCCGATGAAGGAAAGTGCTCCAGGACCATAGGACGCAACTGCTCCCAGAGAAGCCGGATCCGGTCCGCATAGGGGCTCTTGGGAATCAGCTCGCTCGAAAGCATCGGCTGGCCATCTGGGAAAGGATTGGTCGCCTTCTTCCAGCCCGTAAGGGCAATGAGTCCCCTGACTTGGTCTGCCTTTTCCTTGAAACCGAGAGTCTCCAGTCCTCCCAGAATCCTCATGGATCCCACCTCGTTATCCGCCTCGATGATTCCGGAAGCGAGCTCTGCCGCCGAAGTCGTGCGCAACAGGACTTCGGCCTGTGGTCGGTTGGACCGGAAATAGGTTGGGGAGACTCTGGCCAACGCATATCCGACAGGCATTAGGTTCAATCCCCGATAGATGGAGCGCTGTGCCGGAAGCTTCCCAGTGTAGGTCAGCAAGGAGCAGGAGATGTTTGTTTCCGCGAACCGGAGCGACACCGTATTGTTCCCGCCACGCGCCAGAATCGCCGCTGCCTGAACCGGAGTCGCCGTCTCCCCGCTCTGGAGATCCAAGGAGATTTCCGGACTTAGGCAATAATCATTCTCCACCCGATCCTCGAGATAGAGACTCAGGAAAGCCCAGAAATTCCCATGCCACAGGGCCGTCTCGCCACGGGGCGCATGGGGAGGCACCAGAAAGTACCATCCCTTCATGATCTCCAACAGGCATCCCTGCTGGATCAGAAAAGTCCGAACCCCCGTCGGCAGATCCCGGCCACGCACGACCTGCTCCCGCGCTACCTTGAGGGCGGTATCTAAGGCTTTAGCCAATTTGGTGTGCGTCTTCATTTCTTATTGAATCCACTATGTATCTTCTTATTGAATCTGCAATAATAATCTTATTGTTATTGCGTTTTATTCTTTCTGATAGGTGTTTATAATTAAAATTGCATTAGGGGTTGGATTCCTGCACCTGGGTTCCTTGCTGTTTGGAGTGGGTGAGGACGTAAGGCCGAGATGCAGGGGAAAATCTGGAACTCATGAATTGCTTGCCTGGCCGTTGATTGCCTCGCCGCCTCCTGACGGCCTCGTCCTTCGGACTGCTGCGCAGGCTACATCGTGCCTCCCGGCACTCGATGTTCGCATCCGTTGCATCATGAAAGAGAGAGGAAGATGGGGATTCACCACCGGGGAGACAGACGGATTGGGCGACTTGGCTGGAAATTGTCGAGCTGTTGGCTGGCTGCAAAACCGAAGTGCTACTCAGACATCGGGACGGTGAAACAGGGCCTTGGGTTGAAAGGATGGCCTGTCCGACTCCCAGAAGAACACACTGAAAATAGCGAAGAACCGAAATTGTTGATTCAGCGGGTCAAGGGAGGCTGAGCTTGGGAAGCTGAAACCTGAGTCGAAGGGCGAGGGTCGAGGGTCGAGAACCAAGGCTCTGGGAAGAGCCGCGGAAGACTACTGTAAGTAGCCCCGTAAGGGCGGCACGGCTTGCCGGGCGGCAAGTGCCGTCA
>JAPJNA010000060.1 GCA_026461395.1 Chthoniobacterales bacterium
AGGGTTGCAATCCACCCAACAACCATCCACAACATCAACCAACCAATACCATCCGAACTTCAGTTTTGATGTGTCCCAACTTTGGGGTCAGGTCAAGGGGTCTCAAAGAAATCTCAAAAAGTGACTGGACGCCCGGTTTGGTGATTTAGGTGTAGAATTCTCTCGGGTAATCCATTAAGTTTCTTCCAGTAAGACTTCGGTGGAGTTCATTAACTCAATCAACTCGGCGGAGGATTGCTTTATGGTTCGTTAGCCAAGCGGTTAGGCACGGGTCTGCAAAACCTGTTAGACTGGTTCGACTCCAGTACGAACCTCCACTTTTTTGATGTAGCGCCGCTGCTAGGAGTGCCGAATGGGAACTGTTTGGGCGCTCACTTTATCGATAGTGATCCCAAGCAATTTCACGGCTGCCAGTCGGTACTGCTCCATCTGCCCCTCGTATTGTTGGGTGATTGCTTCAGGAGTTGATCGGTTGGTCTTGTAATCATAAATCCGGGCTTCCACGGCCTTGCCTCCCTCCCGCCGAATATGGACCCGGTCGAAGATGCCGCTGATCCATTTTCCACCAGCCATCAAGTCGAAGGGCTTCTCGTTCCAGAGAATCCAATCTTCACCAGGTTTTGAGAAAACTTCCTCAGCCTCAGCTGACTTGAGGAAAGTTTCCAAAAGTTCATGTGCCGATTTGGAACAGCTGGTGAGATCGATTTTTGCAGTCTCCCACTCGATTCGAGAAAGTAACACGTGGATCTCGGTTCCTAGATCGGCAGCCTCCAGAGAGTTGGTGCTATCCCCTTCTGGCTCGGCAACCTTGGCAACTTTCTTTCCAGTTAGAGAAGAAGGCGAAACCGGATGAGGCGTTCCCGCGATGCACTTAGGAAGAGTCGCCGTTGTGGTATCCCCGGAAAGGCTCACCTCAGCTTCCGTATGGAGAGGATGGCTGTCGTACCAGTCCGCGTGACCCGACACGAAAGCCTGATCATCGGAAAGGGTCAGACGGAGTAATCTGGCAAAGCTCTTGGCCGTCGTGGGTGTTGCGAGCTTCGGGGTCAGCACGTAGAGGGCGAACTTGGAGCGCGTCATTGCCACATAGGCCGTGCAGAGCTTGCCGTATTCACTCTCTGCTCTCAGCGACTCGGTTGCCCCTCTCATCACGGGATCTGCCGCCGAATGATCCTTGGAAGGAAGCAGGCAGCCCCAGCTTGGGGGCTCTCCTTCAAGATGGAGGGAATCCGTATTTCCGGCGCCCTTACCCTCTAAACCGGAGACGATCGTCATGTCGAAGGTCAGCCCCTTAGACTGGTGGACCGTCATCACGCGGACGACTCCTGTCGATTCAGGCTCCTGAACTACATGACTCTCCAGGAAGGCAATAAACTCGGCGATGTCCCCGCGACGGCCCTTGTCGTACTCAGCAGCCGCCGAAAGAAAGCTCTCATAACGCGATTCCAGGAAGCTACCCAACGTGATGCCTTCCACCCATGACCGTACGGTCGCTTCGTATCCCTCTGCGGCGATCTTTTCCAGAGCCTTGCTACGGAATATTTCCTCATCGTTGCCCAGTAGTACCGCCAGTGGAGAAGAAAGCAGGAGCATACGCGAGAGCCTGTCGTCTGGTGATGCTGTGAACCGGAACGACGCCAGCAGCACCGCGCCAAGAGGATTGTCGGTGCAGGGATTTGCCTTACCCTCCAGAGAGACCGGAATCCCCCGAGCCTGGAGCAGAGATGCCACATGAGCCGCGTGCTCGTTCTTCGTGTGGAGTACAGCGCAACTCAGGCCCCGTTCCCAAGGGCGCACATCCTCAAGGATATCAGCGATCTTGCGGTGGACCATGGGTGATCCCTCCTCATCGTTACCGGCCTCCGATTCGACCGACTCCCAGCGAACATAGCCGCGCAGGTCTTCGTTCTTTTCGGCCATGATATGTTTTTTCCAACCCTGTTCCCAAGCGGTGAGCGTCTTCTCAGGAATCTCAAGCTTAGGAGCCACTCCGGCCAGTGAACCGAAGACCATGTTCACTAGATCCACGATCGGTTTGGCCGAGCGGTAGGAATGATCGAGTGCAGACTCCTGGATCCTCTTCTCCCCCGGAGTACTACAGCCACGGTTGTACTTCTCAAAGATCTCAAAGAAGAGCTTCGGATCACCCCCGCGCCATGAGTAGATCGCCTGCTTGGTGTCCCCCACATAGAAGAGCGAGCGTCCCTCACTGTCGTCCTGGATGACCTCGTCGATGAAAGGCTCCAGGACGCTCCACTGGACCCGGCTCGTGTCTTGAAACTCGTCGAGCAGCCAGTGATCGAGCTTCGCGTTCAGGCGGTAACCGGCGCTGGCCATCCATTCCCCGCTCTTCACCTGGGAGGCCAGGAGATCGGTCACGTCCGAGAAAGTCATCCTACCGCGACTGCGTGTCGTCTCGTGGTAAGTCGTCTCGAAGTTCTCCATGAATTGGTGAAGCGCTTTACTTCGCTCCAGGAGGCTCTCGTAGATCGGTCGCAGCAGTGCATGCAGCAGGGCCACACGGGCCGCAGGAACGGCCCCCCTCAGGTAGACGCGAGCAGCGGCCGTATTTCCCGTCGGGATGTAATCGCAGTCCTTGTTGGGTGTCTGCTTGCAGAGCTTTTCCGAAACGAATTTATTGAGATCCTCGCTCCAGGCCGCGCCGGGGCGATGAGCCATTGCAAGGTCGAGATTGGTTCTCCAGAGCCCCTTGGATCCCTCGGTGAGATCCGGGTGCTCCTGCAGGATGGCGTCCCAGAGAGCCTCGGCGGCCGGCTTCACGGCAGCGGCAGAGAGGATCGCGCTCGCTCCCCCCTTCCAGATCGAGGGCGAGTCGCCCCACACCAGTTCAGGCCTCCTGAGGAACTTCGCGTGGTACCCCTCCACCGCCTGCAGCAGCGTGCGGAAGACCTCGCTCTCTCCCTGCCTCCGCGAGATCTTGCGGACCAGATCGAGAAACTCTGATCCTCCGGCCGACTTCACGGATGCTCTGAAGATAGACGCCAGGGAATCCATGCGTGCCTGCTCGAGTTCCGAGTCCCCGATCATGGAGAATTCCCCCGGCAGTCCCGACTCCAGCGGGAAGGCACGCGCTATCCTGGCAAAGAGGCTGTCGATCGTCCCCATGGTGAGGACTCCAGCCTGCAGGGAAAATTCCCGGAGAAGCTCCCGACAGCGCATATCATCGAGGTCGGGGATTTCTGTCCCCTTGCGCAGGTTCTCGATGTCGGTGTCCTTCCGGAGTGTCTTGAGTTTCTCGGGATCAAGCACCGCATGAGCGAGCCTCAGGAAAACCGCATCGAGGAACTCACCGGCAGCCTTCTTGGTGAAGGTCAGTGCAGCGATCTTGCGCGGCTCCACCCCCAGCGCCATCAGCGTCACCATGCGGCTTGTGAGCTGGTAGGTCTTCCCACTGCCCGCATTGGCCACGAGCATCATGTTGGAAATAAGCCTGCTCACGAGACGGCCTCCTTCTTTCCTTCAAGATACCGGATGGTTTCCTCGTCGATGCAGTGCTCCGGCTTTCCATTAAGGAAGAGCGATTCGAATTTGTCCTCCCAGTTCGAAGGCAGCATCCGGGGGGGCCAGAAAACTCCGTCGACCATCCGGGATGCCACCGCTTCAGCGCACTTCATGGCCGATTCCATCTGCTCAGTATCCAGCTCAAGAGCCTTCACGCCGCTCTGCTCAGGATCGGCCGCCAGCACCAGGTAGGCGGTCTCAACAGGACGTCCCGGGTAGAGAGTTTCTGCAATCCTGCGATAGAGCGGAAGCTGAAGATCCGTCCAGGCCTTGGGTTTTTCTTTGACAGTGACCTCTCCCTCCTTGAAGAACGCTGCTGCCGGCGACCCGAAATGCTTCTTCTCCGGCTTGGTGAGGCTGCCCTGGGACTTGTAGTCGATGATGCGGATGAGATCCCCGTTTTCCTCGATCCGGTCGATCTTGGCCGTAAGCTTGAGCCCGGCAAGGGAAAGCACCTGCGGGTGGTCGGCTCCGATCTTATATTCGCTCTCCAGAATGCGCCATCCCTTGGCATATTCCTCGGCCTGAACCCTCGCGAAGGAAATCAGCCTCACACGGGCCGCCTCAAGCTGCACTCTCACCGCCGGCGAGGGATCCTGACCGAAGCGCTCCCTCGACTCGGTCTCCAGGTGCGAGAGGATCAGCGCCTCGATCACCTTGCGATCCCCCTCACCTCGGGATTCTTTCCCGAACCGCTCCAGTACCTTGTGGATCAGGTCGCCGAACTGCATCGCGTCCATCTCACGGGCCTCCGGATCATAGGAGGCCGCACGTAATCTTCGCTCCAAGTAGAAACGGAAGGGGCAGGCCAGGTAAGAGCTGAAGTCCGTGGGACTAATCCTCGTGATCAGTTCGTCATCAGGCTTGGGAAGGTGCCAGGGCCAGGAGTGCTCACGACGCAGCGGGGTGCCGGAGCCCTCGGCCTTGTCAAAGAGCACAAGAACACGAGCCGCCAGCTCCTCCGGCGCGCAACGCATGAGGAGTCCCGAGGGAACGCAGGGACTTCCGTCGGGACCGAACTTGGAAAAACTGGCGCGGAAGTCTTCTGCAGGCCGCGCATTGCTCAGGCACGTGAGGAAATAGGCGTCCCTCGCTCGGCGGGAGGCATTGTCGGCGATCCCAAACTCACGGCGCTTCTGATCGGGGAGGAAAGGATGCCCATCTGTCGAGGCCGGAAGTCGTCCCTCCACACAACCGCAGAGCGCCAATCGCTTACCCTCAGCCCAGGGGGCCTCGAGCCAGCCCGAGAGGTCTGTATCACCCTCTTGGGAGGCTCCGAATTTTTTACTGCGGGCAAGCGAACGCACCAGCGCCACATCACGAGCCTTCTGTGGTTCGGGCCAAGAACTAAAAACCGGGGAGCTTTCCTCGCAGGCTTCCAGCACAGCCTCCGCACCCGCGGGGTCATTGGACCAGGCCTCCGTAAGCACACACGCAGAATCCTTAGCAAAGGACGCATCAAGTGCCTTCAACAGGCGCGCGATCTGGAGCCGGGATTTTGACGACTCCAGGCAGCCAGCCGCCTGGGTTAGAGTTTCCGCAAGGAGCTCCACCATCATCTCGCCGCAGGCCTCCAGCAGCTCCTTCTGGGAGAGACCGCACTGAGCCCCGATCCATGCCGCGAATCGGGGCGCCTCCAGTAGCCTTCTCAGGATTCTGAGATTGCGGTCCCGTCTGAGAGAGATCCATTCGGAAGCCACGATTGCCGGTTCTGTGAGCGAGAGAGGTTCACCCTCCGGAAGGAACGGGCGGCCTCCGCGTTGGAGCAGTTCCGCCTTGAAGGCAGGACCCAGCTCCGGATCTCCCAGCACCAGCGAGTAGCTTCCCTGGGGCTCGGTTCCCGACAAGAAATCCACAGCCCTTGATGCCTCTTCAGCCGGATCCTTGGCCATTATGATCTGGTCTTGGAGTAGGGAGATTTCCGACTCGCGCCACTCACTTGTGATCGGTCTTCCCCAGCTCTCGAAACCGCCACCCATGGTTCCCGGCTTCCAGACCAGAACTGTCACAGGGATCCCCTGCTCCATGAGTGACTCGGCGCGCTTTTCGGCGATCTTAGGGAGATCCGGGATACAGGCGATGAAGAGCCTTTTCAATTCGTTCGCCGGGCCCTTGATCCAATCAAGTCGTGCGACGTTTGGATCGCTCAGCCCGTGGCGTTGGAGTTCTGCCATGTAGCCCTTAGTGAGCGGGGCCAGCTCAGCCCAGCGCTCGGCATCCTCATCGCAGACTTCCTGGATACGGGGGTGCAGAGGCGTGATCCCTCCCTCAGCCAGCATGTCGCAGAGATCGCAGAGCATGCCAGCAGTACCCAGAAGCGCCTGCTCACCCTCGAGAACCTCATTCCTGGGAAAGAGATGCTCGATGGAGTCGCGTGGGGCTTTTTGAAGAACAAGACCCCACGCAGCCTCGCGGTCCGTGCGACTCGCAAGAGCAACAGCCGATGGCAGCAGAGCCTTCATCGGAGAAGAGAACCTCGGCGAGAGCACACCGCTTCCACGCGTCTCGGAAATCTTTGCAAGCGAGTGCCTGATCCTGCGCGCGGCTCCCGAGGTTGGAATCCATACCTCGGTTTGGGAAAGATCGAAAGGTCCCGAAGGAATGCCTTCCAGCAATGCCTCCGCCACCTGGTCCGCGAGCGACTGCGGCCGTTCTAGGAAGAGGATCTTGGGGTTGGCCATGGTGGAGTGATTGAGATTAGACCAGCCAACCCTATCACCACAACTAGGTCGTAGAGCGTCCTACCCTAGGAAGAGCTGCCAAGGAAGGGAGCTACACCTTCTACTTAATCTTTCCCTTGGCTTTTGCTTTAACCTTGGCCTTCGCCTTCACCTCGGCTTGCACCTTCTTGGGGGCTTTCACTGGCTCCTTCTTCTGCGGGAAGACATTCTCATCGAACCAGGATTGGCCTTTCAGGGGGTCGAGGGTGAGCCTTAGCTTCAGAGGCATCTTGGAAAGCAGCTCCTTGTAGCGAAGCCCGGCAAACTTATAGGGCGCAGGGGCAAGAGTGATGTAGACGTCCTGGGACTCTCCCATGAGATCGTCGATGCTGGAATCGTTGATGTCGCGTTCCTCGATATCGAAATCGGTCTCGATATTTTCCCGGATGCCGCAAAATTGAAGGATCACCAGACGGATCACCTCGTGGGTCATTTCCCTATCGATGACCGGATGAGGATTCTGGATCAGGCGACGGCCCTGAAGGGTATTTCTGAGCAGCCATTCCTTCACGAGACCCATGTCTGTTTCGTGTTTCGCCTCGGTGTGCAGGCGTTGGAGCTCCTTGAATCCGGGTGTCCAGCCTTGCATGGATGAGGATGCGGTGAAGAAGCAGCGAAGGACCTCGTGTGGGGTCTTGTAGTAGGGGTGCCCCTCGGTGATCTCTTTCACGTATTGGGTGAAGACTGAGCATGCACCGCGAATGCCTTCGTTCCTGAGTATTTCCGCGACCCTCGCATCCGAGTGACTCCGCCCGACCGCGAGCAGCAGGCCTGCGCTCACGAGCGAGACTGCCCCATCGAGAGCACCCTCGACCATGACTTCCGAGGTGATGCCGAAGTGCTTCCGGGACAGTTCGACCACCAGCGCGGAAAGGTCCCCGACAATCTCTTCGGGGCAGGCCCCTCCATCGCGGAGGATATGGAGAGCCTTCGCGAAAGGTGAGCGCGTGTCGGCGACCTGAAGCGATTGAGAACCTTCCGACATGGAACCCTAGAAGGTCAAAAACTCAGCTTCCTTTTTCTCTTCCGGTGGGCGCGTCTCTGCCGAGATATCCTGGAGAATGGATTGAGTCACACGGATGAACTTCTCTCCCTCGGGGGCCTCCGCGCGGTAGTAGTCCACAAACTCGCCGAATTCCTTCGGGCGCAGCTGACGCAGGCTTGTGAGAAGGCCTTGCCAGGTGCCATGACCCGGTTGGCGATCAGTCGGGGACTCGATCATTTCGTGGAAATCTTTGCGCCCAACGCAGGAGACAAGCACGAGTCTGATTCCGTGGGGGTGATCAAAGAGAGTGCTGAGCATTTCGTCCTCACGATTGGAGTCATCGCCGGAATAGACGATCGGACAGAGGAAGCACTCCACATTCTCCTGGAGCTCGTAGAGAGTGGCTTCGAGATCCTCTTGGGAGAGAGAGCCGTAGAGCCCGCCCCATTCCTCCGCCTTGCGGTCCAGAGCGCTGGAGAATTGCTCCGCCGTGATAAAGGCACTGATGAGAGAGGGTTTGGTCATGTCGTATTCATCGGACATGACAATGATCTCAGGGATCGTGAGATCCCCCACGATGAGGGCGAGTTGGTCGTCACCGTAGTCGTTGCCGATCGTGGTGAGTTGTTTCTCGGCGGCGCCTGCTCCCTGCTGGAGGGCTTCGCGGACGGCAAGGGTGTGAGGGTTATTCTGCGTTGTCATCGTCTATATCTTCTTTGTCTTCTTTGTCGTCTTTACGGTCTTGTTCTTCTATTTCGTCTTTGGATACCACGGTTGAGGCCCAGGATTGCTCGGGACTATGGAGAAGGGTGAGTTGAATCGTGATCCAGAGCAGCTCGGGGTAGGAGTCCTTGAGCCAGAGGGCTTCTTTCTGGGCCTCGGCAGAGATTTGCAGGATGCCGGCGGCACGGATTCTTTCGATCGCGTTATCGGCGGAGGTGGAGGGCACAGCGAGACGCTTGATAAATCTCAGGTCGGTCGTCTTGATCGCCGCATAGAACGCGGCTCCCAGATAAGCGTGCAAGAGGGGATCCTCCGGGTTCACCACAATCTGGCGGACGATGTCCTGGATGGAGACCCTCAACTGGGAGGAAAACTCCGCGAGTTTCGCCAGAGCCTCCTTGTCGGTCGTGGCACGGGTGAAGTGTCCGGAGATGATCTCCTTGTATTCTCGAATGGTCTTGGCGTTCATGCGTTGCAGAATTGGTGTGCTAGCTGGGAAGAGAGTTTTTTTAGGTCCTGAACCGGGCGACGCTTCAGCGATGCGTCGTACTCCATGCGCTTGGAGGGATCCGAAAGTGCCGAGTAGGCTTTCTGGATGGCGTCGAAAAGGTGCGGATCCCCACCCTTGTCGGGGTGATGCTGCATGGCCAGCTTGCGGAACGCAGACTTGATCTCATCGGCAGAGGAATCGAGCGAGACATTGAGAGCCTGGTAATGAGTCATGAGAAAAAGAAGCGGAACGGAGAGAGTGACGAAGAAGATGGGGTTGGAGATTACGCATCAGGTGATCAACCCATGCGAGTGATGGATTCTAAAGCAGCAGAACGCCAGTAACAACAACTCTCCTCCTGCCTGAGAAAAGGTTTTTAAAAGATTCTTGCTGTGCGCCCCCCCTCGCCGAGCTTGCAGCGGCACGAGTAGGCATCCTCACCGAAGCTCGGTTATGCAATGAAGCTGTTTTGATGCTAGGGTACTCCTACTGGAGTCAGGCTTCGGCCTGGAAACTTTTACGAACTGATAGGAATCCACATGAACCGACTGCGAAGTTATATCCTTAGCAAGTGTCTCATCTGATGCCATGAAAGTTGTTCTTGTTCATGGGTTTCAGGATAACGGGACCGTGATGGGGAAACTGGCAAGTCATCTTACCAAGCAGGGATACGAGTGTCTCGTTCCCACGCTGGATCCCCATGATGCGAGGGAAGGTCTCCCCATGATGGCCTTGCAGTTGCATGCCCTGCTGGAGGAGCAGTTGGCCAGCGGAGAACGCTTCGCACTTGTGGGATTCAGCATGGGCGCCTTGATCGCACGCTATTATCTCCAGGAACTCGGGGGACATCAGAGGGCGGATGCATTTTTCTCGATCAGCGGACCGCATGAGGGAACCTGGGCCGCCTACCTTCACTCGAGTGAGGGAGTGAATCAAATGCGCCCAGGGAGCACTTTTTTAAATGATCTGAAAACTTCCTCCCATCGATTGGAGTCGTTGCCTATTACCAGCTATTGGACGCCCTTCGACCTTATTGTCATTCCAGCTGAGAGTAGCCGCTGGTCCATGGGTGAGGAGGTGCGCATCCCCACCATGCTCCACCACTGGATGATCTCGGATAGTCGCCTGATGAAGGATATCTCAAGTCGACTCAATAGGATGAGGATCGGCTCGAAATGAATTCCTCGAAGCCTTGAGAAGGCCCTGCAAGTTTGGAAAGAGATCAGCCGAATCCGGGCAGTTTCTTTGCCGAGGCAATCTCCTGCGCGTAGGTCTCCGAGGCATTGTCACCCAGGAAGTCCACGGCCTCGCGGGTCCGGGAGTAGAGTCCGAATCTGGGTGCGTAAGACCCCCACTCGTAGTTGTCCATGAGCGACCAGTAGAAGTAGCCGATGAGAGGCCAGCCCTTGGACTTCAATTCCTTCACCACCGCGATGTGACTACGCAGAAAATCACTTCTTAGAAGATTATCCCTCCTGCCGTAGTGACGGCGAGAGTCCGAGCGGTAGGCGATACCATTCTCCGCGATCATGATCGGCAGATTGAAGCGCTCCAGGATAGTTACGAAGAATGTCAACCCCTCGGGCAACAGTCGCCAGTCCCACCATTTATTGGTGATGCTCTCGAGCAGTCGCTCATGGAATGGAGGAGGGATCGGCACATGCTGATGACGGTGCTTGTGAAACAGATCGTTCCACCGGGGCCAGCGGAGCGCGTGGGCGATGAACGGATCATAGTAGTCGAAGGCGATGTAATCGAGCGGCGCCTGATCGGCCTCTGCAGGGTCATAGAGGACGTCCAGAAGTTGCTTCCAGGCAGGCTCGGAGGTGTAGGAAAAGGCAACCAAGTGATGCAGTTTCTTCAACACCTCGCCCAACCAAAACCGGATTATCGGCCGGATGGGAAGGCGCGCCTTGAGAAATGCCGCGTCAAGAATCCAGGTCTGCTTCCAGAGATGGGACATGAGATGTTCCCTGGCAATGCCACGAGAACGCGCAAAGAGCAGGTCCATCCATGCCTGATCGTTCCAATACAGGTCACTGCAATAGTTGTTGAAGCTAACCTTGGGCGCCAGGTCGCCGATCCTCCCATGCTCCCGGTAGAGACGGTGAATTAGTCTGTAGGCCAGGACATGCGCCTCCATCAGGTGAGAGACGCAAGTGATCGATTGTGCTGGATTCTTCTTTGTCTCCTTACCGGTCGGGAACGAACCGTTGAAGTAGCTGCTCGCGGCAAGAAGGTTCGGCTCATTGATCGTGATGAACCACCGCGGCGGCAAGACGCCATACTTCTTAGGGAGTACCTCTAGCAGGTAACCGACCGTCTTCTCGACGAATTGGAGATATTTTTCGATCGTTCCGCGGTCGAGCCACGCATCGATCCCGAGCCAGGCGGGATGGGTGAAGTGGTGGAGTGTCACCACCGGCTCGAGTCCCTCCTTGCGGCAGGCGGCAAGGATCTCCGCATAGCGCGCGAGCGCCTCCTCGTCGAATGGTGGCGGCGGCCCCTGACTGGGAAGTTCGTCGGCGGTCAGTTCCCTCGTTGGCTGGATCCGTTCCCAGGAAAGACTTAATCGGAACGCATTGATGCCAAGCTCACGGCAACGCTCGAAATCCTCCTCCGCCCTACTCCAGAAATCAGCGGCGCTTCCTGCGGGATCAACCCGCTCCTCCCTCTCCGCCCAGGCCCAATTGTTCTGAGGCTCACCCTCACCATTGACACCCCCTTCGTGCTGGTAAGCCGAGGTAGATACACCCCAGAGGAATTTCTCTCCCTCAGTCAGGCGTATGTTTTCTGGCCTCGGTTTTTGTCCAGGCCACTTGTTGTGAGAGGCAGAGATCATGGAATCACATTCGTTGACTTGTGGAGGAGGGTCACGCCAACTTCGTTGTGTCGAGTTGGACCGCCGTCTGCGGGCGATTGGTCTCGTCCAGTAAGGTTCGGACGATGGTGAGGGCCGCGTCGGGATGAGCCCAGCTCAGGGCGTGGGTTCTCATCTCCTCAAGACGCTCGGGAGACTCCAGGAGCTTTTCTATCTTGTAGGAGAGCGTGGTGAAGTCATTGCACTTGATAGCTATCCCCTTTTCGAGAAGTTGGTCGCTGTTGCGCTCCTCCTGTCCGGGTATCGGGGAGATGATCACCATCGGTAGCCCGGAGGCCATCGCCTCGGAAATCGTCAGCCCCCCTGGCTTTCCAATCAAGAGCGTTGCCGCTCCCATCCAACTGCTCATCTCCGTTGAGTAGCCGATCACCGTCACACGGATCATCGGAGAGGGCGATGCGGCCGCCATGACCTCCAGCCTCTTCTTTAATTCCTCGTTTTGTCCGGCAAGAAGAACGATCTGGACCGGTCGCTTCAGCTCGAAAAGTTCTTCGAGAATGATCTCGGCCGGGCTCACACCCAGTGCACCGGCCGACACGAGCAGAACCGGCAGTGAGGGATCGAGCCCGAGTCCGATCCGGACCGCTCGTTGTTCCTCTGGACTGTGCTCATGGAACGAGGAGTCGATGGGAATTCCGCTTACCGTGATCCGATCTCCCGGGAGTCCTAGTTTCTGCAGATGGACCTTCGTTTCCTCAAGCGCCACAAAATAGCGATGAAATGTCCGCGAGAGCCACATCGCGTGGAAATCAAGATCCGTCACCACGATGGAGAGACGAGCCTGGAGTCTCTGTTCGGCTATGAGATAGGAAATCAGCGTGGCTGGAAGAAAGTGCGTGCAGACAGTGATGTCAGGATTGAACGCCGTGATCTGCCTGATCAGGGGAGCCGTGTTCAGGCGGTCAAGCATCAGGCGCATTTTATCCGTCTTCCAGGGCTCGCCACTTGTCTTATACCACCATCCCAGAAACGTGGGGGCCTTCGCCACAAGCTGCGTGTAGAGCTTGGAATAGAAATCACGGAAGAGGTGATTCGTATATTTCAGCGCATCGATTGAGCGGACCTCCTCGACATCAGGCATCCCTCGGAAAGCCTTTTCCAAGGCCGCCGCCGCTCTGAGATGTCCTGTTCCAGCACTGGCCGAAACAATCAGAATCCTTTTGCCAAGAGTCTTTCCCAGAGGCTTTCCGATGGCGGAGCTTCCACCGGGAAGCTCGCTATTGGCTGTGGTGGCAGAGTGGGGTGAGTGAGGTGAGTGGGTCATGTGTCGTCCCTTATTATTTAAAAATGTTGAATCCGAGAGCGGTCAAGCACCCGGACAACAGGACCCAGGGGATAATGCCCAGCGAGATAGCCAACTGGATTCTTCGGGGAGGCTCCCCCATCGCCAGGGCAAGGATTGCCGTAGCCTGAGGGCCAACCGATACGGGAGCGATCAAAGCCAGCCCCCAGAGACCGAAGCGCTGCCAGATCCTCCAGAAGAACTTCGAGGGATCTGGCTTCGGATTGATTTTGAGCTTTCTTGTGATCCAGGCACGGATCGGCGCTCCCGCGACCAGAATCACCAGGCCACCGGCGCTGTAGCCAAGCCACGCCGCCAGAGCGGCGATCCAGAGCGGTGCATGGGCGGCCACCCCAGCGGGAATGGCCCCCACGAAGTAGAAAAACCCGAAACCGAAAGCTGTGAGAGCGCCTGCCACAATAGCAAACTACTCTGGAAATGGTGAAATGAGCTAGATTTCGTAAATAAGCCTAGCGCTTAGCCTCCTTATGACACACGGGGGATTTGCATTACTTCATGGGGAGTGATATTGTCCCATCAACATCAGGAACGCCTCTGGATAACACCAAAGGCTGCCAACCGGGGACGGAGAAATCCTACGGTGGCTGAATGACGAAAGTCATTCGATGTGCGGAGGGAGAAATCCTCCGAACAAAAATCTCTCCAGGCTTCTTAAGCGCCTTCCCTGATCATCCGATCAAGGAGGCGCTTTTTTGTTGCCCGGTTTCCTGGTGTGTCACCCACACATCACACCCATGAGCACAGCAACAACCATTACCGACAAGCCAGTCCTCTCCATCAGGACCACAGACAACCCGTTCCACCATTTGTGGAATAACAACGGCACCTGGTGGTGCCACTACACCGAGCACCTTCCCGACTTCACCAAGCGCCGTGTCCGCAGGAGCCTGCACACGAGCGACTCCGGCATCGCACGGGTCCTGAGGGATTCCCTTCTCTGCGAGGCGGCTCACTACGAAGAGTAGGTGACCCAGTCAGCACTTCCAATACCACCACAACAAAGACCCCAATCAGGATCACTTGGACGCCACTCAATCCGAGCACGGCGGCAGGGTAACCGGCTGGTCTCTTTGATGGGATGTTGAGATGTGATCAGACCTCAAAGACCTCAAAGGCCCAGAGCCGAAGCCCACGAGTGCCACCGGTCTGTCAACCCGTGAAGGGCTAGGATTTCCCGGAAACGAGCTTTATCGAAACCTTCCAGGGAAGTCAGATAAACCACCCGGGCGCGATCCTTCGGTCGTCCTACCGTTAATGCGATAGCCGCCAGATGCTCCGGCCGCATCACCCGCATCCGATGCCCCTCCCACTCCACGATCATCGCATCCCTGACCGCCTCATCCTCCAGAGCCCCCGAAGCGGTGAGAAACTGAACCGGCAGGCCATGGATCATCACCGCCTCCTCCTCGAAGGAATCAAAGCCCTTCCCCTTGAGATTTTTGAAAAGGGGTTCCAGCGAGACCAACACCGAATCACTCCCCCCGGGGAGGAAAACGAAGACATCCACATCCCTAGTAGCAAGCGGCTCCCCGTGGAACCCCGCCGCCGTGGCTCCCCCTATGGCATAATTGCCAAGAATTCCTTCTTGAGTCAGTTCCTCAAGAACATCACAGACGCGTTGCATGGCGCTTAATGGTCTCCAACTGCCGCGTCTCTTGGATCAGCCTTGCGATTTTTTCCAGCTTTGAACCTGGAGGCAACGCGGCCTGAGTCTTCCTCCATTGAGGCATACCCGTGCGCTTACCGGCCTCGATCGTGATTCTGTCGATTTCCGGGAACTGCATAATGAGATCCTAGCCCAGATGCGGGACATCGGCAAGGAGGGTAACTCCCCTACCCCTTAGCCTCGGGGAGCTCGTTCCAGTCGGTCGTGTAGTGGGGTGAGTGGCGCTCGGATTTCATCTTCCAGGCTTTCCTCTCACTCCCTCCGCTGGCTGATCGCTCGGTTCCTTGGGAGGCGCGTGTGATGACAGGATTCTTGGGATCGCCCAGTCGCCGGTTGAGTTCGTCCACGATCTTGTCCACGTCGATCCGGCTCTTTGGCGTATCGAAGAGACCGGGCTGGTAGGCATCCTCATCCACCAGGTTGACCAGCTGGATCCCCGTCTTCTTGTAGAGGTAGCCGGGCCTATAGATCCTTTTCAGCAGAGTGCGCGCCGCAATCATCAGCTCCGATGTCGAGTGCGTGGGGCGGTCGAGTGTGATTCCAATGCCCGGGGAATACTGGGGCTCGTCTTTCTTGAAGCGGTTGGTCTGGAGGAAGACCTCCATCCGCGTTACGAGTAGACCGAAGCGGCGCACCTTCTCACTCGCACGGGCCACATGATTGGCGAGGGCTTCTTCCAGCTCCTCCAGAGACTCCACAGGGCTTCCGAATGATCTACTAGCCATCACCCCCTTCCTATCGGGCGGCATCTCCTCCAGCGCAAGGCAGGGAATACCATTGAGCTCACGGAAGAGACGCTCCCCGACTACCCCCATACTCTTCCTGATAGCCGCAGGATCCGCATGCTGGAAATCCAGGGCCGTCTTGATCCCCATCCCCTTGAGACGTAGCGCCAGGTTCTTGCCGACACCCCAGAGACCATCCGTGGGAGTTTCTGCCATGATCCCGTCCGGATCCCAGTAGTGAGTCAAGTCGAAGACTCCCCCCGTCAGCGCCTTGTTCTTCTTCGCATGGCGGTTGGCGAGCTTGGCCAGGAGCTTGGTCGAACCGATCCCGATACAGACCGGGATCCCTGTCCACTGGAGGATCTTCGCTCTCAGGGCTCGGGCATGCTCTTCGCTAAAGTTATTTGGCAGTTGAAGGAATGCCTCATCGATCGAGTAGACCTCCATGGCCGGCACTTCATCCCGCAGGATCGACATCACCCTCGCCGACATATCGCCGTAGAGCGTGTAGTTGGAGCTGAAGACATGGACACCGTGCTTGCGGATCACTTCCTGCTGCTCATGGAGAGGAGCACCCATCGGAATGCCTATCGCCTTCGCTTCCTCACTTCGAGAGATGATGCAGCCGTCGTTATTCGAGAGCACCACGACCGGCTTACCCTGGAGCGCGGGATTGAAGACCCGCTCGCACGAGCAGAAGAAGTTATTGCAGTCGACGAGGGCTATCCGATTCATGTCTAGGGAAGAGCTGAAAAGCCTACCTCACCCCTCTGGGATAAGCGCCAGCAGGATCTTGAAACCAACCTGAAAAAATATCGCCCACTACAGACCGACAATCAGAAGAGATAGATTTTCATCGTCATGGAATTCTTGAAAATCACGTTCGTGCTTCCTAATGAGCGACAGAATCAAATCCGTAGAACAATTGCCTATTTTCAGAAAGATAACCTTGGGAGGGAAGCCCCTTAGCAGACTCATCTGATGGAAGTCGGAATCCTTCGAAATGATTGTAAATCCATGATCCCGTGCAAAATTCCAGACCTCTTGGTCGGCCACGAGATCCAATCCGAGATTCCCGACATGGTCGGAGTCTGGGAAGATATCAGCGATGAGAAAAGGGATCCTCCTAGACAGATTCTAATCCAGCAGGAGCTTCATGCATGGACTGTCATGAGGTGCTCCTCACGCTCGGCTGCAAACGCCAAACAAGCCTTGATATCATCGCGATTCAGCTCTGGAAAATCCCTTTGGATATCCTCTTCCGACATCCCCGAGGCAAGGTAAGAGAGAATATCCGACACAGTGATCCGCATCCCACGGATACACGGCTTGCCACTGCGCTTTCCTGCCTCGATCGTGATGATCTTGGAATAATCCATACCAGATAAATAACTTAGAATGCGGGAATCCGCAAGCCAGCTCAGCGAGCCTGGTGAATGATGTAAGAAACCACCCCGAAGATCGTGAGCTCCTGCCCCTCCGTCACCTCGATAGGCTCGAAGGAAGAGTTCGCCGCCTCTAAGAAGATCCGCCCATTGGTTTTTCTGAACCGCTTCACCATGAAGTTCCCGTCGATCATCGCCACAACGATCTTACGGTCGGTAGGAGTGAGCGACTTATCCACGATCAGGACATCACCCGCATGGATCCCGGCATCGCGCATCGACTCCCCCTTCACCCGGACCAGGAAGGTTGCCGCAGGATTGCGGATCAGCTCCTCATTCAGATCGATCCCACGCTCCATGTGGTCGTCTGCCGGCGAAGGAAACCCTGCCTCCACCGAGGCCGAGACAAGAGGAAGTCGCAGACTTGTGCGCTTCTTGAAAGGTATCGGTGCCTCTATCTCCATGCCCCAGAATAAGGCTTGGGATTTTGCCGTCTAGGAAACTTCAAAGCCTTTTACTCGCGCGGTGGCGCAGAGGACGCTGAGAAGATTAAGGAAGGGGGTTGAAGAGGCAGAACTGTTAAGCTCCCAGCTTGATATTGAAGGATTACTGACCGAGGAATCCTATTAAGGTTATCGTGTCACTTGGACCTTAAAGATTCCCATATCGCTCATTGCACTCAGGCGTTGCGCTAAGTCCGCCGGACCCGACCACAACTGCGGCGGACAATGAGGACTTACGATAAAATCGAATCGTCATTTTTTCAGCCTCAACAAAGAAGAAGAACAGCAGGCCGCCGCCCAGCAGCCAGGGCCACACATAAAGTGGCACCGCCTCAGTTTCGAAGATGCGTTGTAGCGGCGGCAGGTACGTGAACATCAGTTGCAGTACAATGACCGCACCGATGCCAATCGGCAGGTACTTGTTTTCAAGGTGAGCCCGTATGGAGACTGAGCTGTCGATCAGGTATCGGCTATTGAGGAGATAGAAGCACTGGCCGATGGTGATCGCGTTGACGGCCACCGTGCGTGCCATCGCGTCGGACACATGCTGACCCTTCATCCAGAAGAACGCCCACAGCGTATAGGTTAGCAGCGCCAAGCCGACGAAGAGCACGCGCCAGAGACCAAAGCCGGTTAGCAGAGGACGGTCCACGGCGCGTGGGGGGAGCTTCATCACATTTAGTTCGTGCGGTTCAAATGCGCAGACCAGACCAAGCGCCACGGAGGTGATCATATTGACCCACAGAATCTGAGGCGTCGTGATCGGCATCGTGAAGTTCATGATGATCGCGACCATGATCACCAGACCCTGCGCTACATTGGTCGGAAGCAGGAACAGGATCGCCTTTTCGATATTATTGTATACCGTGCGCCCTTCTTTGACTGCCGCACTGATGGACGCGAAGTTATCGTCGGCAAGCACCATTTCAGCTGCCTCCTTGGTGACCTCAGTGCCCTTGATGCCCATGGCTACGCCAATGTCTGCTTTCTTCAACGCGGGGGCGTCGTTGACGCCATCACCGGTCATGGCGACGATCTGCCCGTTTGCCTGAATCGCCTCCACCAACCGCAGCTTGTGCTCGGGACTGGATCGCGCGAATACGTCGACCCTCTTGACACTCTCGCGCAGTTCGGCCAGATCGAGTTTCTCAACCTCCACACCCTCCATCGCTGTCTTGCCGTCGCCGATACCAAGCATCTTGGCAATGGCCGCTGCGGTGATCTTGTGGTCACCGGTGATCATCGTCACTCGGATGCCGCCAGCGTGACATTCCTTAACCGCCTCAATCGCCTCCTTGCGTGGCGGATCAAGTAGACCGATCAGGCTGAGCAGCACCAGATTGCGCGGCAAATCAGCTGGAGCAAGCGCGCCGACGTTGAGACCTGTGGGGTTCGCAAGCCAGGCAATACCCAGCACCCGTTCGCCCTGTCCGGCTAACTTGTTCGACGCCTGTACGAAATAAGCGCGATTGATTGGCGCGATCTCGCCGTTCTGCAACTGCTGGTGGCTACAGTGCTCGAGAATTACTTCAGGAGCCCCCTTGACGAGCAACATCTGCCCTCCATCGGCACCCTCATTGAGGGTAGCCATGAAACGATGCTCGGACTCGAACGGGATCAAATCGACGCGCTTGTAGGTGGCTTGCTCTACGCTGCGCTCCATACCAAGCTTATTTGCGAAGGGGTAGAGAGCGCCTTCTGTTGGGTCACCCTCAACCTTCCAGACGCCTTCTTCTTTTCGAATTTCGGCATCATTGCATAGCATCGAGACGCGGCCAACGAGTTGCAGAACCGAGTCCTCACGGAGGGGTTCTCCGTCCCGGGTGACGTTGCCCTCAGGCGCATAACCGTCGCCACTGATCTGGTAACTTGCCTCGGCCGTGACAGCTGAGACCACCATCATCTCCATCAGCGTCAGGGTGCCAGTCTTGTCCGAGCAGATGCGTGACACCGAGCCAAGCGTCTCCACCGCAGGAAGACGGCGAATGATCGCATTGCGCTGGGCCATGCGCTGCACTCCAATGGCCAGCGTGATGGTAATGATGGCAGGAAGTCCTTCTGGAATAATCGAAACGGCGATACCGATGACGGCCTGGAAAACATCGACGAACTCCATACCCCGGGCCATGCGGGCAAAGACGAAAACCAGTGCCCCCACGACAGCGATGGCGCCCGTGATCTTGTAACCGAACTTCTTGATCTGGCGCAGCAGAGGCGTCTCAAGCGTATTGACATTGGCCAGTAACGCATTGATGCGTCCGAGTTCGGTGTGGCTGACAGTGGCTACCACCACTCCCGTGGCGCGACCGGAAACAACCATGGTCCCAGAGAAAACCATGCTCTCGCGGTCGCCGACAGTGGCATCGGACTCCACAGCTTGCGTAGACTTGTCGGCGGGCACTGATTCCCCTGTCAGGGCGGCTTCTTCGGTGCGCAGATTCTTGACATCGACCAGGCGTAGGTCAGCCGGCACCTTATCACCCGACTCGAGCAGGACGACATCGCCCGGGACAAGCGTATCGGCCGCGATCATGCGTGTTTCGCCGTCGCGCACAGCGCGCGCATCAACCGAAAGCATTTTTCCAATGGACTCCAGTGCCTCAGCTGCCTTGCCCTCCTGAATGAAGCCGAGGAGCGCATTGAGAAACACCACAGCAAGAATAATCGACGCATCAAGCCAGAGACCAAGTGCTAACTTGAGCAGTCCAGCGCCAATGAGCACATAGACAAGCACATTATTGAATTGAAGCAAGAAACGCATAAACGAACTCTGCTTTTTGCTCAGGGGCAAAAGATTCGGCCCGTGTTTCTGGAGCCGAATCGAGGCTTCCGCTGAATCAAGTCCCTTGTCGATTCGCGTGGCCAGTTGCTTGACCACATCGACGGTTGCCAACGCATGCCATGCCACGGTCTCGTTGACCTGTTGAGTCCTTGACGATGTCTCCATAGAGTTGCTCCTTAAGCTAAATAGTAATTGCGTGGATCAGTACTCGTTGTTCAGAACATCAATCACGAGATGGCCGGCACCACATTGCGCTCCGCCTTATCTGGAACGTAACGCTTGGGTCGTTTATTGCGCTTCCCAAGCACGGTTTTTTTGAACGGGATCTTCTCGTACGGAATGAGGCTCAGTAAGTGCGATATACAGTTGATGCGCGCGTGCTTTTTGTCGTCTGATGGCACTATCCACCATGGCGACTGCGGGGTGTCAGTCATTCGGAGCATCTCGTCATAGGCGACTGAGTAATCCCACCAGCGACGATAGGACTCAATGTCCATAGGGCTGAGCTTCCATTGCCTTAGGGGGTCGTGCATGCGGCGGCGGAAACGCTTCTCCTGCTCCTCCTCACTGACGGTCAGGAAGTACTTAACGAGCATGACTCCGGAATCGATCATGTAAGCCTCAAAATGCGGTGTCAGTTCCAGATAGCGCTTGGCATCGCGCTCGCTGCAAAAGCCCATCACCCTTTCAACGCCCGGGCGGTTGTACCAACTGCGATCGAAAATCACGACCTCGCCGGCCGCTGGCATCTGCTCCATGTAACGCTGCATGTAGAGCTGCGTCTTCTGGCGGTCGGTCGGTGTGGGCAGCGCCACGATGCGGAATACCCGAGGACTGAGACGCTCGGTGATCCGCTTGATCATCCCGCCCTTGCCAGCAGCATCTCGTCCTTCGAACACCACAACAATGCGCGCACCACTCTTTACAACCCAGGCTTGCAAGTGTGCCAACTCAACCTGAAGTCCCCTCAACTCGTCTTCATAGTTCCAAGAGCGTGCTTTGTGGGACTTGATACTCATAGGTTACAAATTCATCTTCCGCTCAGCTGTCGGGACTTCAACTCCGGACACCTAATCAAACTACTTAATCTTTCATACTCCTCACCCGCCTCGATCATATCGGTATGATCCCAACCACATTGCGCGATCTCCCGGGAGCTTGTTCCACACCTAACAGCCTAACAGCCTTGGACTCGTTCGCTCCCGCTCAGCTCGCCCTTCGGGTCCCGCCTCTGCGGGATCTATCCGCGCTCCATCCGTGAAGCTTGTTTCGTCATCTCGACTCTCGGCCACTCGACTCTCGACTTCCACCTATTGACTCGTTCGCTCCCGCTCAGCTCGCCCCTGTCAGGGCTACCTTCGGTAGTCTATCCGGGGTGTTCCCACACCCACGCCTCCCCCCTTTTTTCATCCCTCATAATTCATCCTTCATCCTTATTCTCCGAACTCTCCCAGCTTCGTCCCTGTCCCTAGTTTCCTGCTAAC
>JAPJNA010000061.1 GCA_026461395.1 Chthoniobacterales bacterium
ATCCGGGGGCATGCCGAGTTTCTGGATCCTTTCTGCCTGCGGGTCGTCCTGCATGGGGGAGGAGAACAGATCGTTTCCCTCAAGAGTGGTTGCCTTGCGACGGGCTCCGTGCTGAATCATCCCCCCATACCGGGAATCGAACACTGCCTCTCCAGCGATGACCTCCTGAACCTGACTACGATTCCCGCCACGGCGATCGTTCTGGGTGGTGGTCCCGTGGCCCTTGAGATGGCCCACTACTTGGAGTCGCTTGGCACCAAGGTGACCATCCTGCAGCGCAATACACAACTCCTGACCGGGAGTGACAGCGACGTGGCCGATGCCCTAGCAGAGGCCTTTCGCAAGCGCGGCATGGAGGTTCTCTGTGGAACACGGTTGCTTAATATCGCAAAGACTGAGTCTGGGGTGCAGGTGAGCTTTGAGCATGGAAACGGTGAGATCCGTGTCGAGGGAGGGATCGTGCTTAATGCGCTTGGCCGTCGTCCGGCCGTCAAGGGGCTCCACTTGGAGAAAGCCGGTGTGGCGCTGGAGGGCCCTGCTATTTGTGCTGATCTGGAACAGCGGACCACGGCGAAACACCTTTTTGCGGCAGGAGACTGTTGTGGGCCCTATGAGGTGGTTCATATTGCGATCACTCAAGGGGAGACCGCCGCTAAGAATGCTGCTGCACTGCTCAAGGGAGGGAAGCCAATCACCCTCGACTACAGGCTCAAGCTCTTTGCTGCCTTCACCGAGCCTCAGATGGCATCCTGCGGTATGACCGAGGTCGAGGCGCGCGGCTCGGGCGTCCAGGTGATCACAGCCAGCTACCCCTTTGCCGATCACGGTAAGTCGCTCGTCAAGGGCGAGACCGATGGGTTTGTGAAACTGATCGCCGATGCCGCCGATGGTCGGATCCTCGGAGGGGCCGTGGTTGGCCCCGAGGGATCGGAGCTCATCCACGAGATCGTGGTAGCCATGGCCTTCAACGCCACAGCTGCGCAGTTAGCACTAATTCCCCACTACCACCCCACCCTCTCCGAGATCTGGACCTATCCGGCGGAAGAGATTGCCGATAGGCTGCAAGCCTGAGGCAATCTCGTAGAACCAAGCGGCTGGGAAGCCGTGCGGTAGACTCTCAGAGAGAGCCGCGGAGCGGGAGCACAGCTTCTCGGGAGAGAAGTGCGATCAACCAAGCGGCTGGGAAGCCGTACGGTAGAGCCCGCTAAGCGGGACCCGTAAGGGCGGCACTGCCCGCAGGGAAGCGGGTGCCGTCAAATGCCGATAGGGTAGCTGATAATTGATTCCTAAAAGAAAAGGACGCCTTCCCATAGGGAGAGCGGCCTCCGTTACCTCCCCGGGATATTCGGTAGTGTATCAGTTCGCCTGTTGTTGGCGAGGGCCGGCGCCTGCTGCTTGCGCTGAGGCAGAGTAGGGGTACTGGTTGCCAAGGGCCTGAATCGCGCGCTTGGCCTCCTCCATCTTACCCTGCTGGGCCAGAAGACGGGCCTGAGAAAAGAGGGCAAATGGTGCTCCGTAAGACTGCGGGAATCCTGAAGAGGCCTGCTGATAGGAGTTCAAGGCGACTTCTAATTTACCGGATACGCGGGCATTGGAGGCGCGACCGATCAGGGATGAAACGGCTAGTGGATTCTTGGGATAGCTCTCCGCAAAACGGGAGTAGAGGGCGTCCGATTCCTCTAGCTTACCGGCATCTCGAAGCGAGGCTGCAAGTAGAAGCATCGCATCAGCCGAAGCGCGGGTCTTGGGATATTTAGAAATCACCTCATTAAGGGCCGTGTCGTTGGTGGCTCCAGAGAGTAAGTTCTCAGAGGCTTCTTCGGATGACCTGTTGGAGATGATCACTCCTAGTGTGATCACCAGGATCACTACAAGAGCGCCGATTCCGCCGAGTAGAGTCCCACGGTGCTTGAGCCAGAGTACTTCAACTGCGGAAGGAGGTGCGATTTCCTGATCGGCTTCGGGCGGTGTAAAGATGGAGGACATGAAAATAGGTATTTAGGCTGAAGGCTGTTGGAGTATTAGGTAAGAGGAGCAGGGAATGCCGAAAGGATCAAGCCAAGTGGTCGGGATGTTTAAAATCACTCGCATGATTCATGGGGTAGCCAGATCCGTTGCTGCCAACCGGCGAAGACTGTTTGATTAGGTAATTCTGTCTGTATGACCTAACAGTCTAACAGTCTTCAGCCTAACAGCCTCGGTTGGCCCAGGGCCAACCTCAGCCTCCGACCTGGGCGCGGGCTTCGTCAGCGAGTGCGGTGCTGAGGTAGCGTTCTCCAGTTGAGCAGCCGATAGTGACGATCAACTTGCCAGCATTCTCGGGACGCTTGGCGAGCTCGATTGCGGCATGGACATTCGCCCCCGAGCTGATGCCGGCAAGGATTCCCTCTTCCTTGGCAAGTCGGCGGGCCATGGCGAAGGCCTCGTCATTAGTGACGGTGAGTACCTCGTCCACGATCTCGAGATGGAGGTTGCCCGGTACGAATCCGGCGCCGGTCCCTTGGATCTTGTGCGGCCCCGGCTTCACGGGTTCGCCCGCACGGGTCTGGGTGATAACGGGAGAGTCCTTGGGCTCCACGGCGATAGCTTGGAAGCTAGGCTTACGGGCCTTCAGAGCCTCTGCGACGCCGGTGATGGTGCCGCCGGTGCCAACGGCCGAGACAAGAATATCCACCTTGCCGTCGGTATCTTCCCAGATTTCCTCTGCGGTTGTCTTGGAGTGAATGGCTGGATTAGCAGCGTTGTTGAACTGCTGCGGCATCCAGGAGTTCGGAGTCTCCGAGAGGATCTGCTCCGCACGGGCGATAGCGCCTTTCATCCCTTCCGAACCCGGGGTGAGAACAAGCTGGGCTCCCAGCATTGCAAGCAGGGTCCGACGTTCGACACTCATCGTCTCTGGCATGGTGAGGATGAGCTTGTAGCCCTTGGATGCGGCCACAAAGGCGAGAGCGATACCGGTGTTGCCGCTGGTCGGCTCGACAATCGTGGTTCCCTCCTTGAGAAGTCCCTTGGCCTCTGCATCGGCAATCATAGCCGCTCCGATACGATCCTTGACGCTACCAAGAGGATTGAAGAACTCGCACTTCACGGCGATCGTGGCCGGGAGATCCTTGGTGATGCGGTTGAGGCGCACGAGAGGAGTATGGCCGATCGTGTCGATGATGGAGTTATGCATATGTCCCATGAGATTAGTTATTCTGAATGACTGCTATGATGGTCGCTTATTCATTCCAAGATTTTATTCTTGCGTGAAGAGTTCAATAAAGATGGTGCTCGAAGAGGGACTTGAACCCACACTCCTTTCGGAACCAGATCCTAAGTCTGGCGCGTCTGCCAATTTCGCCATTCGAGCGTCTTCAACAACTTTGGCTGAGTCTTGGCTAGGGTACAAGACCCAAAGCCTGCCCCCGGGTCCATGGGAATTCAGGGCGACATAGAAAAAACCTCCCAGCAAGACCAGTAGGACGGGGGTATAAAAATCCATCTGCGGGCGCTCTGCTACTCATCATCGGGACGAGTTGGGCTCTTTGATTCCGCGCAGCCATGCATAATTCTTTTTCCTTCGGTTCGAAATCGTGCATACTACATCAACGTTTTTTTGTTCTGATAAAGTTCCCCAAGAAACGCGGCGACTATTCGCAGCAATCCTGTGGGATCAATTGATAGTTCACGCTCTCAATTGATAGACTATAAGGAAGGACAAAACGGACTCTGGAAGACGCTCCGAAAGGACTGCTCTAACAGAGGTAATCGGGTTGATAGCTCAATGGTAGAGCAGTACCCTTTTAAGGTATTGGTTCTGGGTTCGAGTCCCAGTCAACCCACTTCTATCAAGACTCTGGTGAAGCCCATTTTTAATGGCTCCAGAGTCAATTTTTCCCCTTCCCTCTTGTACCTTTTAATCGAGCAGATCTGGTCTGCGCTTTTTCGTAGACTCTAGAGCCTGTTCTGCACGCCATGTCGTAATGGCCCCGTGATTCCCGGAAAGCAGAATCGGGGGCACTTCCCATCCGTTAAACTCAACGGGCCGGGTGTAATGAGGATGATCGAGCAGTCCAGTCTCGAAGGACTCCGTGACGGCCGATTGCTCATCACCTAGGACCCCGGGGATAAGGCGCACGATCGCATCGGTGAGGACAAGTGCCCCGAGCACACCATTGGTCAGGATGTAGTCGCCTATCGAGATCTCATCATCGACCAGGTGATCGGCCACGCGCTGATCAACTCCTTCATAATGTCCGCAAAGCAGAATCAGATGCTCCTCCTTGGCGTAATCGTGGACGATCGGTTGGCTCAGAGGTCTTCCCTGAGGGGTGAGGAAGACCACCTTAGTCTCCGGCCGACGAAGCTCAGCCAAGGCGTCGGCGATCGGTTCGATCTTCATGACCATGCCCGGCCCTCCTCCGTAAGGAGCATCATCGACGGTACGGTGACGATCGTGGGTCCAGCGCCGTAGATCCACGGCCTCCAGTTTGACAAGACCCGCTTCTTGGGCGCGACCAAGGATGCTCTCTTGAAGAACTCCCTCGGCGATGGTGGGAATGGGGGTCAGTATCTGAATCTCAATCATGGGATGATTATTACCAAGGGATCGTCCGATGAACGACGGCTCGTCATCAAGCTCCATCACCGGATAGTCTCTCCTAATCCTAAACTGAAAAGTGAACAGACGATCCAAGACACCTCCCAATCGAGGGAAAAAAAGGCCTCCCAAAAGGAAGCGTTCGTTCCTGATCACGCTGATCAAGCTGGGTCTTGCAGCTCTTTTGCTCTGGATGCTGGTCGGCTTGGTTTACTATCTCTGGGCGCTGAACTTTGACCTCTCGACGATCGGCCAGATGCCCCAGCGTTCGGGGATCTATGACCGCAATGGCACCTTTTATAGCAGAACAATCGGAGAGAACCGGGTCGTGGTTCCGTACGAAAAGGTCTCCCCGAATTTCGTCAATGCACTTATCAGCCGTGAGGACTCGCGCTTCTACGAGCACCACGGCATCGACCCGCTAGGCATCGCACGTGCCGCCGTCCGAAATCTGCTCTTCGGGGGAATGAAGCAGGGAGCCAGCACGATCACTCAGCAACTCGCCCGCAACAGCTTCCCCCTGGGAGGAAAGACCTTCAATCGCAAGTTCCTGGAAGCCGCCATGGCCTTCCGCATCGAGATGGAAATGAGTAAGGAGAAGATCCTGGAGCTCTACATGAACCGCATCTACTTCGGCTCGGGTCTCTACGGAGTCGAGGCTGCGAGCCAAGCTTACTTCGGAAAACCGGCCGCCGACATGGATCTCTCCGAGGGGGCATTGCTAGCAGGACTGATCCGCAGTCCGAACAAGTTCTCGCCGCTCAACAATATCGATGCGTCACTCGGGCAGCGGAATGTCGTCCTAGGACGGATGGAGGAGCTGGGCTTCATCACCCATGCGCAACTCGAGAAGGCGGAGGCTGAACCGATAAACCCCAGCCACCAAAAGCTCATTAACCCCATGAACAGCTGGGCCGTCGACGCAATCCTCCACGAACTGGAGCAAATAGTGCCCTTGGACAGAATTGATTCCGGGGGCCTGCGCATCGATACAACGATCGATGCTGGACTCCAGCATTCGGCCGAGACTGCTGTCTCCAGGCGTCTCTCAGAGGTCGAACAGCGAACCTACTTCCGCCAGCAGCAGCATGTTGCCAAGGGAGCCAAAGAAGTGGGGCCACCGGAACCGCTCCAGGGGGCACTTCTTGCCATCGATAATGCCAATGGCGGGATCACGGCTATCGTGGGAGGAAGGGATTTTACCAAGAGCAAGTACAACAGGGCCCTAGTCGCCATGCGACAAATCGGTTCCTCGGCCAAGCCCTTTGTCTACGAGGAGGCCTTTCGCAGGGGCATCATCACGCCGGAGACACCTGTGAGTGACGCCCGACTCACCGCGGCGGATCTCCCACCCCGCTCCGCGTCCTATGATCCTCAAAACAGTGACGGAACCTTCGGCGCCGATCTGCCAGCCAAAGAGGGGCTAGTGCATTCCCGAAATACCATGAGTGTTCGTGTCGGGATGAAGACAGGACTGGGAGATATCGCCTCCACCATGGAGCGACTCGGTCTAGCCGAGCATGTGCCGCATTATCCCTCGATCTGCCTGGGCAGCTTCGAATCCACGCTGAGGAATCTCACCACGGCCTACACGGCGCTGGCCACCGGGGGGAAAAAACTCCAGCCTCACCTGATCGAACAGGTCACCGACTCCGATGGAACCGTACTCTATCGCGCGACCCACGGCCGCATTGCTGTGCTCGATCCCGCAGCGACCAGAGCCACCACAGCAATCCTCACCGAGGTGATGTCGCGTGGCACCGCGGCTAAGTCAGCTGAACTTGGACTCCGCAAGCCGGCCGCCGGGAAGACTGGTACGACCGACCACTTCGTGGATGCCTGGTTTCTAGGATATACTGAGGGACTCACCTGCGGCGTCTGGGTCGGCTTCGACCATCCCAAGACCATCATGCATGGAGGATATGGCGCAGAACTGGCCCTCCCGATCTGGGTGGATGTGATGCAGTCGCCTGCAGCCGATCACTTCGCGGCAGGGCCGCTGCCGTAGATAAGGGAATAGGTAATAGACTGTGGGGAATGGGCGATGGGAGGGGCCCGCTAGCCTCAAAAAACCCCTTTCTTGGTTTTTTTGAGACTTTGTATCAACGAGTTCTTTCACTTTTAAAGGGGGCTGTGTATTAGTCTGGCTTATCACTTTTTCCCAATGAATATCCACGAATTCCAGGCCCGAGAACTCTTCGCCGAATTTGGCGTCGCCACCCAACCAGGCAGTGTTGCCCACACTCCCGACGAGGCCGAAACCGTCGCCACTGGACTCAATCAAGGGAAGCTTGTCATCAAGGCGCAGATCCATGCAGGGGGACGTGGCAAGGGAACTTTCAAGAACGGATTCAAAGGCGGCGTTCATCTCTGTGACACCCCTTCGGAAGCCAAGGATCTCGCCTCGAAAATGCTCGGCCAGGTTCTTGTCACCCATCAGACAGGCCCCGAGGGGAAGGAAGTCGGAAAGATCTTTGTCGGTGAGGCCGTCGACATTGCCCGTGAGCTCTACTTCGCGATCCTCATTGACCGCGCCACCTCGGTTCCTGTTTTGATCGCCAGCACTGAGGGAGGTGTGGACATCGAGACGGTTGCCGACAAGACCCCTGAGAAGATCCTCCGTCTTTCCATCAATCCCTTTCTAGGGATCATGCCTTACCAGACACGTCTGATCGCCTCCTCACTGGGACTTACCGGCCCGCTCATGAACCAGGCCTCCAAGCTCTTCACTAATCTCTACCGCCTCTTCATCGAGCGGGACTGCTCGATGGTCGAGGTGAATCCCCTTGTCGTTACCACCGATGGCCGCCTGATGGCCCTCGATGCGAAGTTCAATTTCGACGACAATGCCCTCTACCGCCAGCCCTCGATCATCGCTATGCGCGATGTCACCGAGGAGGATCCGCGCGAAGTGGAGGCATCCAAGCACGGCCTCAACTACATCGGCCTCGACGGAAACATCGCCTGCCTAGTAAATGGCGCGGGTCTTGCCATGGCCACCATGGACATCATCCAGCATGCGGGCGGCAGTCCAGCGAACTTCCTCGATGTCGGGGGTGGCGCCACACGTGAGCAGGTCGCCTCGGCCTTCCGCATCATCCTAGCGGATTCCCGCGTGAAGGGAATTCTGGTCAATATCTTCGGAGGCATCATGGATTGTGATGTCATAGCTAACGGTATCGTCGAGGCCGCGAAGGAGACAGGCCTCTCCATCCCGCTTGTTGTCCGCCTGGAAGGCAACAACGTCGAGGCCGGCAAGAAGACCCTCGCCCAGAGCGGTCTCAAACTCGAGAGCGGCGAGAACATCCTCGATGCCGCAAACAGGATCGTCGCCGCAGTAAAATCAGCCGCCTGATCCCAGGGTAACCTTCAAACCTTAACTTTTCACTCCATGTCCATTCTCGTCACTCCCGACACCAAAGTCCTCATCCAAGGTATCACCGGCAGCTTCGGCGCACGCCATGCCAAGCTCAGCCTCGACTATGGCACGAAAGTCGTGGCCGGCGTCACTCCGGGTAAGGGGGGCCAGCTTTTTGAGAACCAGGTGCCCATCTTTGATACCGTCGAGCAGGCCGTCCGCGAGTCAGGAGCAACCGTCTCCGCCATCTTCGTTCCACCTCCGTTTGCGGCTGACGCTATTCTCGAAGGTGTTGCCGCAGGCCTTGAACTCGTTGTCTGCATCACCGAGGGAATTCCCGTCATCGACATGATGAGGGTTAAGGAGGCCATGAAGGGCTCCAAGACCCGTCTCATAGGCCCGAACTGCCCAGGTCTCGTCACACCGGGCACTGGTGACAAGTCTCATGGAGGCTGCCGGATCGGCATTGCCCCAGGTTACATCCATAAGAAGGGAAGTGTCGGCGTTGTCTCCCGCTCCGGCACCCTCACCTATGAGGCCGTCTGGCAGCTCACGACCCGCGGCTATGGTCAGAGCACCTGTGTCGGCATCGGTGGCGATCCGATCAACGGCACCTCCCACATCGACATCCTGAAGATGTTCAACGAGGACCCGGAGACCGAGGCGATCATTATGATTGGCGAGATCGGGGGAAGCGCCGAAGAAGAAGCCGCAGCCTGGGCAGCCGAGCATTGCAAGAAGCCGATCGCCGGATTCATTGCGGGTGCGACTGCGCCCGAGGGAAGACGTATGGGCCATGCAGGAGCCATCGTCAGCGGCGGTCAGGGAACAGCAGCCGGCAAGATCGCCGCGCTACGGGCCGCTGGCATCGAGATTGCCGAGACTCCTTCCGATATGGCCGATGCCCTCATCCGCAGGATGAAGCGATAGGAAACCTGTTTTCATTACCAACACCCAACCGCCCATTCTCATGACAGTCATTGCCAAAGGTCTCGAAGGTATCATTGCCAACTCCACTACCCTCAGTGACGTGCGGGGTGAGGAAGGAATCCTCATCTACGCCGGATACAACATCAATGAATTGGCCGGCAAGGTCAGCTACGAGGAAGTGGTCTATCTCCTCTGGCATGGCGAGCTTCCGAATCAAGCCCAGCTTGAGTCCCTCCATCAGGAACTCGGATCCCAGCGCGAACTGCCCCAGGGCGTCATCGACTTCATCAAGTCCGCCCCGAAGGATGCCAATCCCATGGATGTCATCCGCACGGGCGTTTCCATGTTGGGTCTCTACGACAAGGTCCCAAGTGGCGACATCGATCCGGCGAACAATCGCCACCGTGCCGTCTCTATCACCGCCAAGGTCGGGGTGATTGCCGCCTATTATCACCGCGCCCGTCTCAATCAGGATCTCCCTCCTGTCCGCAAGGATCTCGGCGAGGCCGCCCACTTCCTGTACCTCCTGAATGGCATCGAACCGACCGCCGAAGCCGCCAAGACCCTTGATGTTGCCTATGTCCTCCATGCCGATCACGGCATGAATGCCTCGACTTTCTCCGCCCGTGTCACGATCGCCACGCTAAGCGACATCTACTCCGCCGTCACCTCCGCTATCGGAACCCTCAAGGGGCCTCTCCACGGCGGAGCGAACGAGGGAGTCATTCATATGCTTCAGGAGATCGGCAATGAGACCAAGGTGGACGCTTGGGTCGAGAATGCCATCGCCACCAAGAAGAAGGTCATGGGAATCGGTCACCGCGTCTACAAGACCCTCGACCCACGCGCCCCTCACCTCCGCTCCATGGCGGTCCAACTCTGCGAGCAACTCGGCGAAGGAAAGTGGATTCGGATGTCTGAGCGCATCGCCGAGCTCATGAAGGAGCGCAAGGGACTCAATGCCAATGTCGATTTCTACTCGGCCACTGTTTACTACTCGCTCGGTCTGCCCACCGACATGTTCACCCCGATCTTTGCAATCTCACGCACCTCGGGATGGACGGCACACATCCTGGAGCAACTCATCGACAACCGCCTCTACAGGCCGCTGAGCGATTATGTCGGGCCTGCCGTTGGCAAGACCGTGACTCCGCTGGAAGAGAGAGCCTAGATGGCTTTCTCTCCGGGAAGAAACCTGGGGATGTTGCGGGATGGATCTGGCTCAAGTATTCTGACGACATGAGCGAACTCAGGGTTCAATCCGGCGCGATCATTGCCTTGCGGCTTTTTGACATCGCCTACTCCATCGATCTGAAGAGGGTCGAGGATCTCTGGTCGCGCGGAAGCGGTCGATCCACCAGTCGAAGCCGCCTGACTTCCACACCTCCGAAGGCCCTGACCTTCGACGTGCCCCCTGTCCTACTGACGATGAATCCCGTAATACTGGAGATCGCAGGAGTCAGTCATCAGGCTTCGATCTCGGCGCGCCTCTATGACTTCGGAGTGGTGGCACTCTCCGTCCGCGTACCTGCGATGGATCTGAGTTGGGAGGATTACTCCGCCCTCTGCGAGGCGGTGGACCGGAGCATCGGGCCAAATGCCCCGGGAAGTACGTGGCAGAATCTCCTGAAACAGATCAGAGACTCACTTACTCCTGCAATGACAAGGCCTAATGACTCGACTCTGGAGGAGGATCACCTCGTGGCCATTGTTCAGAAATGGGACAAGCCTGTTATCGGAGCCGATCTTACGGAAATGATCGATCTCGTGCCGATCCTCTCGGGCGAGAATCGCCCTCTCTCCGAAAAGACCCGCAAGGATCTGCTGAAACAGCGATTCTCCTATTACGAGGATGATCTGGTAGTGATCACCTGGGACAGAGCCTTCATTTACGAACCCCGCAGCGATTCCGATGTCTCTGATATCCTGGAGGTGGCCAATGCACAGTTGCTTGAATTCCGCTACTACGACGAGCTACTCGATGACGAATTGCCCCGCATGTACGATCTCGTGAAGCAGGCACGACGGGCTACAAACCTTTTGGCACCCAGGCGCTTCGCGGACCTGGCCCGTAAGCTCTACACGCTGGTCGCCGAGGTGACGGAACTCACTGAAAAGGCCGACAATGTGCTCCAGGTGACCGAGGACGTCTATCTGGCCCGCATCTACTTGGCATCGCTGGAGATCTTCCGCGTGCCGACGGTAAGCGCTGCGGTCGACCGGAAACTCTCCATCGTTAGGGAAACCTATGCTGCCCTCTATGCTGAGGCATCCGGTTCACGGGGGGAACTTCTTGAGGTGGCCATTGTTGTACTGATCGTGATCGAGATCGCGATCGCTCTCCTGCACCACACCGTCTGAGTGGATAGAAAGTTCTAGATGTACGAACTGATCTTCGAATCATCAGCAACCTTGGTGTTGCCATTCATTGGATCCGTCGTGTTGGTGTAGTTCCACGCGACTTGTCGCCTGATATCCACCTTTTGAGGTCCCTTCGGGAGGATCTCAATCATGCCGACGCCGGGATAGGTCCCCATATTCGGACCCTGCCACCACTTTCCGCAGACAGCTCCTCCGGTGATGCATGGGATACCATTCAACTCAAGAAGCTCGTTGAGGTGAACATGACCCTGGAGAATTGCCACAACGGGGCGGTTCCGGAGTTTTTCCATCACCAGGTTCGCATTGAGAACACGGACTCGTCCCGTTGTGGGACCGATCAGCGGTCCGAAGGATCCTGCAATACTTGAAACCATTGTACGAAAAGGGATATGCGTGCAGAGAATGATCGGTTCATTAGAGGGGATAATAGTGAGTTCACGATCCAGCCAGGCTAACTGCGCCGCATCGATCCATCCCCGGTAGGGATCCTGACCACCTACCACCTTGACGGAGTCGAGCATGAGGAATCGGTATCCGTGCCAGCGAAACGAGCGGTAAGTATGCTCCAATCCGAAATATTTGCGCCAGCGCCAGCGCGGATCTCCATGTGAAGGCGTGCCATCGGCCTGGAGCGGTTCGTAGAAGTCATGGTTGCCGATGATCGGCTCCAGCCTTGTCTTAAGTTTCTTAAGGAAGGTGTCAGCTAACCCCCAGCGACGTTCCATGACCTTGCCTGACGAGTGGAATCCTCCATGGACAAAATCCCCTCCCCCTATGATGAGGTCGGGCTTGAGGGAGTTCATCAGTTCAGCCGTATGGTCAAGCCATGCCGGAGCGTCATGCTCCTTCATGGCATGACAGTCGGTCAGAAATCCGAGGCGGATCGGCTTTAAGTCCGAGGGAAGCTCGACTCCACCCAGAACGCTCGGGAGCAAAAGCTGGGAGGCAAAAAAGGCTCCAAGTCCGGTGACAAAGTCACGGCGACTCCAGGACGGGAGTTGGCTCTCGTGGGACATATCAGGCACCGAGTCCAAGCCAGAAAGAAGGTTTCTGCTGCGGGGTACGGCGTTCGGTGGAAAGTCGTTTTTCAAGCCAACCTGCCAATCGCACAAACGGGAGGCCGATCAAGAGATAAATTGCTGCGATCAGCAGACCAGTCCCGAAGTAGTCGAAGGTCTGGGTGGCAATCCTGGTGTAAGCCCCGGTGAGATCAATCAGGGTCACTGCGGACACCAGTGAGGAATCCTTGAGCAGAGAGATGAAGTCGTTGGTGACCGGCGGCAGCACAAGCCGGAATGCCTGCGGGATGACCACATGACGAAGCCCCTGCTGATGGGTCATTCCTAGTGCACGGGCGGCCTCCATCTGCCCTTGGGGTATAGCCAGAAGTCCGGCGCGGTAATTCTCCGCCTCGTACGCTGCATAGTTCAATCCAAGTCCCAACATGCCAGCAATGAAGGGCTCCAGCTTTATCCCGATATAGGGAAGTCCGTAAAAAAGGATCAGGAGCTGGACGAGCAAGGGGGTCCCCCGGACAATCTCGATATATAAAATGGATAGTTGCCGCATCGGGAAAGGGCCATACACGCGGATCAGTGCGAGCAGAAATCCGATAGCGATAGCGATCACCATACTCAGCAAGGAAATCTCAAGCGTCAGAATGCACCCCTGAAGGATGACCGGCCAGTAGACGAAGTAGCGCTTGAGACGGGCAATAATGCCACCCTCCTGATCAAACTGAGAGGCAAAGGCCTTGAACTCCGTGTCAGGAAGGGAGGGCTCTGCGGACTGATTCAGGGCTGTTGCCATGGTTGGGGTCCAGAGTCCCCAGCGGGAAAGAATATCGCGGAGTTCACCACTGGACACCATCTCCCCGAGTGCCGTATTGATCTGTTGAACCAATTCGGGACGGCTACGCGAGACAGCGATCCCATAAGTGATCTTACCGATCGGAGAGCCCGTGAATTCGAGCGCGGGATCCGGAGCGGCGTAATATTTGGCGATCGGAAAGTCGAGAAGCACTGCGTAGAGTCGCCCGTTGGCGACATCGTGGTAGGCGTTGACCTCCTCAGCATAGCTCTTCACCACCACATTAGGGGTCTCTTGGAGCATGCGGAGAGCAGCGGTCTGCTCCAGGGTGCCGACCTTGCGTCCGGAGAGCTCTGTCAGCGAGGTGACGGCGGGTGTCCCTTTCGCAACCACCAGCTGCTCAAAGGTGATGTAGTAGGGATGGCTGAAGAGGACCTCCTGCCCCTTCTCTGCAGTGATCTCGATGCCGCAGATGACGCAGTCATAAAGTCCGCGTCCGAGACCTGGAATCAGGCCGTCCCAACTGTTCTGGATGAATTTCGGTTCGCGCGCCATGTGACGGGCGATTCCCTCGATGATCTCGTACTCGAAACCGGTCAGGCGGTTGTTCTTATCGTAAAAGGCAAACGGAGCATTGCTGTCGACGGCGGCTGCCCAACGCAGTTCCTCATGGTCCCCCTTGGCGGCTTTAGGAGCTGGATCCTTCGCATGGAGCCGGCCAACGGCCAGAATCAAAAGTGCTAGAAAGCGCAGTCCCTTCATCATAAAAATCGGTGGAGAAACCGGCGTGTACGCTCGTCCTTGGGGTTGGTGAAGATCTCGTCCTCATCGGAGATCTCCACGATCTCACCGGCTTCCATGAAGATGATGTAGTCGGAGGCATCCCGCGCATAGCGGATCTCGTGGGTCACCACGATCTGTGTCATCCCCTCGGCATCGAGAGTCTTCATGACGGCGAGCACCTCGTCGACAAGCATCGGATCAAGTGCTGATGTCGGCTCATCATAGAGCATCACCTTGGGATTCATCGCCAGGGCACGCGCGATGGCAGCACGCTGCTGCTGGCCGCCGGAAAGCTGAGCAGGAAAGCGCTTCGCAAAGCCGGCTAGCCCAACCTTATCAAGCTGGCGGAGGGCATTCTCCTCGGCTACTTCACGAGGCTCCTCCTTAACCACCAAAGGGGCCAGCATCACGTTTTCCAGAATGGTCTTGTTGGGAAAAAGATTGAACTGCTGGAAGACCATACCGACGCGTTGCCGGAGCTCATGGGCCAGATCGTGAAATCTCGGATCGACCCGTTTCTCCCCCTCGGAACGGCGCAAGGTCACCCCTGCCATGGAAATCGTTCCGGAGTCCATTGTCTCAAGGGCATTGAGACAGCGGAGCAGCGTCGATTTACCACATCCGCTGGGACCAATGATGGATACGAGATCCCCCTCTTCCATGTCGAAGCCGACCCCCTTCAAGATCTGGACATCGCCGAAACTCTTGCGGAGATCACTGACATGGACAATCGATTCTTCAGACATGAAAAGTGATAATGCGGTCAAACCGACACCGAAATCCAGAACAAGCTAGGAGAAAGCGGGTTACGGTTTTGTCACTGAAGCGTCAGTGTTCCCCAAGAATGATGACAAAAACACCGGCCAAGATAAGTAGTCCGCCGATCATCGTGGAGAGGTTTAACTGGCACAGCCGGAAGAAAACCCAGGTGAAGAGCACCACGAAGAACGGGTATGAGATCTCGATCAGTGAAGCCAGTGTTGGATTCTTTGCCGACATCGCGGCGTAGGTGAGATACGCACCGAGCGCCCCGATGGCGATAGAGAAGATAAACCATCCCATGTCAGCGCGCCCAAGGTCTACACGCTTCCAAATATTGGGAAGAGCGCCGGAGATAAGCAGAGAGACCGAGGCCCCAAGCGTACAGAAGAGCGAGTAACCGAAAAAAAAGAGCAGTGGACTAAAGCCTTTTTTCAGGATTTCTGAACTGGCGGCATAACTCATGCCCCAGCAGACAGAGGCGGCAATAGCATAGACGATCCACATTGTGAGAAAAGGTGAGAAAGAAAGAATGAAAACGATGGCACCGATTATTCGTTTTCTCAATCGGGAACTCAGCAAGTTAGCTCTACCACTTGCCTTTTGAAGACGAACAGGACAACGCTAACACCATGGGTGTTGAAATCGAGCGCAAGTTCCTTATTCGTGAGGGTTTTGAGAGTCAGTGGAAGGGCGATGTAAACGGCATACCCTACGTGCAGGGATACCTCTGCAGGGAAAGGGGACGCACCGTGCGTGTCCGGATTGCAGGTCCGAAAGCCTACATAACCATCAAGGGGGAGGTTAAGGGGATTTCCCGTTCGGAATTCGAATATGCGATTCCGCTCGAGGATGCACACGCAATGTTACTTCTATGCGATGGCCCGCTGATCGAGAAAACACGTCATCTGATTCCGCACGAGGGTCATGTCTGGGAGGTCGATGGCTTCCATGGCAAGAACGAGGGACTGATCATTGCGGAAATTGAACTTACTAAAGAGACTCAGGATGTTCCGATACCCGAATGGGTGGGCAAGGAAGTGACCGGTGATCGCCGCTATTATAACTCATGTCTGGCCGTTCATCCTCTCGGGGTATGGCAGGAAGAAAAAACCTTATCTCGTGGTGTCTTATAAACGATGAGCACGCGGAAAAAACCACTTTCTGGACTGGGCCGCAAAGCATCGATAGCAGAGAAAAAACCACGCCTTCATCTCAGGCGCAATAAACCGATCGGAGAGGAACTCCAGATGCTCGCTCGTCTTCACCTCGAAGCGGCACTCGCCCAACTCACCGGTAACAATGTCTCCCCCGAGCCGGTGCATGAGGCTCGAAAAGCAATCAAAAAGGTCAGGGCCGTCATCCAACTCGCTTCCCCTGCACTGGGGAGCGCCCACCGAAAACTGGTCTCTGAACAGCTTCATGATGCCATGATGAGGCTCGGGCCACTCAGGGATGCAGAGGTACAGGTCCAAACTCTGGATCTCCTAGTGGAAACAGTAGGTTTGATGCCGGAAGATTTCTCCTCAGTCAGAGCGGGGCTTGCCGATATTGCCAAGCAGCGACGCGCAAACGATATCCGTCAGATCCCGAGGGTGCGCGAATCCCTGGAGGAGGCCCTCCGATCCGTGAACAAATGGCTTCTCGACCCGTTGCAGGGAAAAGACGTGAGTCGCCGTATCCGCCGCAGCTACCGAAGGGGACGATCCCTGCTTGACCTCTGTCAGGTCCATAACGATCCGGAAACTTTCCATTCCCTTCGCAAAACAGTGAAACAGCTCTGGTACTCAATCCGTATCACCTCCGAGTTCTGGCCCGCACAAGGTGCCGATCTTACCCATGAACTCGGTCTCATCGGCGAACTCGCCGGCAAGGAAAGGGATTTCACACTGCTCTCGATAACCCTCCGGCAAGGCCCGGCAAACAAGGCTGCTCATCATTTAATCGCGATGCTAGACGAGGAGCTTCCCAAATTGAGAAGGGCCACCCTGACTGCCGCTCTTTCTTTCTACGAACAGAAGCCCAAGGCCTTTGTTGAATTCCTGGATCTCTGAGCAACACCGCTGTTATTTTTCAACCATGCCACCAGTAAATCTCCCCATGCCACTCCACGAAGTACATGCCCTTCTACAGCAGACATTCGAGCAGGCCGTCGCCATCATCCGACCCAACTTTCACATGGGGCTCGATCTCTTCCTGGCTTCTATTCCATTGGTGATCGCACTCCTGATCTTTCGAAAAAAAAACATTATCCCGGGGATTCTCTGGTGGCCACTACTAGTCATCATGGTCCTCTTCCTGCCCAATGCCCCCTATGTCCTCACGGATGTCATTCACTTCGTCGCCAAGGTCCGTGTCACTCCACCGCTGCCGATCTGGGCAATGAGTCTGCTTCTGGTAGAATATTTTTTCTATTTTCTAATCGGGATGCAGTGCTTTGTGATCCCGCTGATGCTCTGGGGCAGGACGCTTCGACGGCGTCACTGGGGATGGCTTACCTTACCTCTTGAGATCCTGATGATATCGCTCAGTGCCTTTGGAATCTACTTGGGACGCATCGACAGACTTAATAGCTGGGATGTGGTCACCAATCCCGAACATCTGATGGTTCAGGCTCTCCGTGACGCCACGAATCCGAAACCGGAAGAGATGACCCTGTTGTTTTTTCTGGCAGTTTTCGTCGTCTACTACCTGATCAAGACCGTCAATGTGCTCATCGCAAGACTACTCGCACGAGATATAGCCCCTTTGGCTTCTTAACGCAGTTTCCAGAACATCGCCACCGTGATGATCAGGCCGATCGCCGTGATGAGGTAACGCACTTTCTCTTGAGAAAGGCGCTGGGAATAGGTGGCTCCAATGTAGTATCCGGCGACAGCACCCACGGTCATCACGGCCATACATGGCCAGTCGATAAGCCCATTCACCGTAAACCAAATTGCGGCGACAAGATTGATGAGGGAACCGAGGACATTCTTCAGCGCATTCATCTGATGAATGTGGGAAAAACCGAGAAAGCCGAGTGTCGCCAACATCAGAATCCCAATCCCCGCCCCGAAGTATCCTCCATAGACTGAGACCAGAAGCTGGAAGGTCATGGCAATAATCAGATGTCTTCTTCCCGAAGGAAGGGGAGTACCCAGGACGGCATGATGCGCGACCCGGCGTCTCACCACCCCTTGGATCATAAAGAGCACAGTCGCGAAGAGCACCAGATAGGGAACCAACCGGGCAAAGGAGCTTTCGCTTCCATGAGTCAGCAGGAAACTGCCGAGGAAGCCGCCGGCAAGGCTCACCGGGATAAAGGAGGCAAGCCATGGTCTGATCTCAGAAATGTGCTTCCTGAAACCGTAGATGCTGCCTGATGTGCCGATCACGAGCGAGAGGGCGCTCGTGGCGTTTGCCTCCACGGGATTCATGCCAAAGAGGATCAGAACGGGGAAAGTTATGAGGGTGCCTCCTCCGGCAACAGCGTTGATCACTCCCGCAACGCAGGCAGCAGCCAGTAGGGAAATCATTTCGATCCAAGGCATCAGCCGAGAATGGCAGAAAACCCACAGAGATGGCGATCCGATATCCGAGCCGTCAATGAGTTGAGAAATCTTCTTTTACTCGAACTCATCGAAGAGGATAACCTCTAAGGTCATCGTTTTCGCTCTCTCTATCATTCCATCATGCTGACAGCTTCCGGTCTTTCTAAATCCTATGGCGGACGAGCCCTCTTCGAGGAGGCCTCATTGCAGATTAACCGTGGAGACCGAGTGGGACTCATCGGTGCCAATGGAGCGGGCAAATCGACGCTTTTCTCGCTGATTCTCAAAGAGGCCGCCCCGGACTCCGGAACCGTAGCCTTGGAGAGAAGCGTGACGGTTGGCTTCCTTCCCCAGGAGAGCGCCCCATCGGGTGATGAGACCGTCCTGGAACTTGCCACCAATATTTCCACCGACATGGAAGAGGCCCAGCGACAGATGAGGGAACATAGCGAGGAGGATCCCCTTCACCATGAGGGAGCAGGACGTTTCGTTGAACTCGACGGCCACTCACTGCAGGTCAAGGCAAAGCGGATCCTGAGCGGTCTCGCCTTCCGCGAAGGGGATGTCAACAAGCCGGCACGCACACTCAGTGGCGGCTGGATCATGCGCGCCCATCTGGCCCGCCTTCTGGTGATGGAGCCTGATATCCTGATGCTTGATGAGCCGACAAACCACCTCGATCTTGAGTCGCTCGGCTGGTTCCAGAGCTATCTCTCGAAATATTCCGGCGCGATTCTGGCCATCTCACACGACCGAGAGTTTCTGAATGAGATCTGCGTAGGTATCCTCGAAATCCGCAATCGCAAGCTGAACCGCTACCGGGGGAACTACGACGACTATCTGGCCCAGAAGGCCGCTCGTGAGGAGCAGCACTTGGCCGCCTATAAGAACCAGCAGCGTGAGATCGCGGAACTCCAGCGCTTCATCGACCGCTTCCGGGCGAAGGCAAGCAAGGCCTCCCAGGCTCAAGACCGAATCAAGCAGCTAGCGCGTATGGAAAAAATCGAGGCTCCAGAGCGCGACGATGCGACGGTCTCCTTCTCTTTCCCCCAGCCAAAGCGAAGCGGCCAGCGAGTGATCACTCTGGAAGGTGTCAAACAGGCCTACGGTTCTCATGTTGTCTACTCCCACCTCGACCTGGAAGTGGAGAAGGGTCAGCGGAGCGTCCTTGTGGGACCAAACGGTGCCGGTAAATCCACCATGCTCAAGATCCTGGCGGGAATGCTCGACCTGGAAGCCGGAACAGTGACTCCCGGCCATAATCTCTCGATCGGCTACTTCGCCCAGCACCGCACTGAGATGCTGGATGTGAAGAGAACCGTCCTTGCCGAGGCCATGGAGACCCAGACTCCGGTTCCGGAACAGACAGTTCGTACCATTCTGGGATCCTTCCTGTTCCGTGGGGATGATGTCTTCAAGCCGGTAGGAGTGCTCAGCGGCGGAGAAAAGAGCCGTCTGGCGTTGGTGAAGCTGCTGCTTAACCCGCCCAACCTTCTACTCCTGGACGAACCGACGACCCACCTCGACATGCCTAGCATCGATGCCCTGATCGGTGCCCTGAGCCAGTACGAGGGAACACTCCTCTTTGTCAGCCACGACGTGCACTTCATCAGGGCCCTGGCTACCACGGTCCTGCATATCAGCGCGGGCAAGCTCACCTCCTATTCGGGTGATTATCAGTACTACCTCGAAAAATCAGGAGCTCTCTCCGAGCGAGCGGCACTTGTCGCCCCAGGGGATTACCGTCCGGAGACTTCCGGAACTCAGGATGCTGCACCACGCGTGAAGATGGGACTCAAGGAGATCAAGGAACAGCGTCGTGCCGAAGCCGAGGCTAGAAAAGCGGCCAATAAAATCATCCGCGAGAAGCAGGCACTCCTCAAAGCCGCCGAAGAGAATATCACCAAATTGGAAGCCCGGCAGCGTGAACTGGTCTTGGAACTAGAAAACTCTGGAGGTAAAGCCTTCGAACTCAACCGCGAACTGGCCGGGCTTCAGGAACGCCTCAGCTCGGTGATGGAGGAGTGGGAGACACTCTCAGCTTCACTTCCTGCTGCAGAAGAGGAAAAAGAGGAGTCGGCCGAATCCTTAATCTCATCTTCAATCTCCAATCTCTAAGTCATGATTAACCGATACCTCCAAGCACGTATCCGGAGCTTCGGCTATGCATTCAAAGGTCTTAGGGTTCTCTTGCTAACCCAGCCCCACGCCCAGCTTCACGCTCTGGCTACCGTGGCCGTGCTGATTGCGGGTAAGATTCTCCACCTTCGTCGATGGGAATGGGTGGCCATCCTACTCTGCATCGGCATGGTCTGGATGGCGGAAGCTCTCAATACGGCATTGGAGTTTCTGGCCGATGAGATTTCACTCGAGAAGAGGGAGCGGATCGGTAAGGCCAAGGATGTCGCTGCTGGCGGCGTGCTGATCACCGCCCTGATTTCCGTGGCCGTCGCCGTGCTTGTCTTTAGGAATCATATTTAACCGCCTCTTATCTTCTCTCAGGGAGGGAGCTTTCCGATTGACCATTACGGGGTGCTTCATCAATCTACAGAGCGACCAAGGTGAGGTGGCTGAGTGGTCGAAAGCAGCGCTTTGCTAAAGCGCCGTACTCCAAAAGGGTACCGAGGGTTCGAATCCCTCCCTCACCGCCATTACCGAAAGGATGAAACTCACAACTTCCGTCACGGTCTCCATCCCGGGCACTACGGCGAATCTGGGACCGGGATTCGATTCGTTTGGATTGGCTCTGGATGTGGCAAATCTCGTCACGATCACTGCTGAGCAAAAAATGCCTGCTTCACCCGCGATGGTGGAGACCACGGGAAAAAGCTTTTTCTTGGGGAGCGGACTCACACCCTTTCCATTTTCCTGGAAAATCAAGGGGAGCGTCCCCCAGGCGCGAGGTCTGGGAAGTAGCGTCACTGTCCGTCTCGGCACCCTCATGGGACTCAATGCCCTTTGCGGCAATCCTCTCTCACGCCTCGGCATCTATCGCCTCTGTGCGGAACTGGAGGGACACCCTGACAATGCGGCTCCTGCTATGTTTGGAGGGTTCACGATAGCCCGCTCTCATCTCGATCCCATCCGTCTGCAAGTCTCGGCAAAACTCCGCTTTGTTCTTCTCATCCCGGACTTTGAGGTAGCCACTCCCGACGCGCGCAAGGTCATGCCCAAGTCGATTAGCATCGGCGATGCGGCAGCCAATGCGGCGGATGCAGCCGTAATCGCGACGGCCTTCGCTACCGGAAAATACGAACTGCTACGGGGAGCCTTCGGCGACCGTCTTCACCAACCCTATCGCGCCAAGCTCGTACCCTTCCTCGGAGAGGTCGTTACAGCGGGTGAGTTGGCAGGGGCCATTGGAGGATGGCTTAGCGGATCAGGTTCGACCATCTGCTGCCTTGCCCCTGATTCCGTTTCTGCCAAAAAAATCGCTGCGTCGATGCGCACTGCTGCCCCGAAGGGTGCTAAGATAGCCATAGTCGCCGCCGACAACAAAGGGGCCAGGATCGTCAAATCCTGATGAGGCAGCTACTCGACAGACTCGAGCAGTTTGCTGTCGATGTCATCTTGGAGAGGAGGGCCGGTAAAAGAGCAGGCCTACTCCGAATCGTGCTTCGAGGGCTTTCCTTCCTCTATCTCGCCATTGTCTCCGTCAGAATCCGACTCTACACCTCCAACATACTGAGACCGCACCAGGTCGGATGCCCCGTGGTAAGCATTGGTAATCTTACGGTTGGCGGTACTGGAAAGACCCCGGTTGTTGAAAAACTCGCCCAAGAGCTCTCTATGCGCGGAAGGAAGGTTGCCATTCTCAGCAGAGGATACAAAAGCACGCGCCGACGGATTCCTGGGAACGACCCCTCTCCCGTGCGTGTCGTCTCCGAAGGTGGGGCTCTTCTACTGGATTCCAAGAATGCAGGTGACGAGCCCTTCATGTTGGCAAAGAACCTTCGAGGGGTCGCGGTGGTGGTTGATAAAGACCGTGTCGAATGCGGACGCCATGCCATCTCTCAATTAGGAAGCGACCTACTGATCCTCGATGACGGACTCCAGTACCTTCGCCTGCAACGCCGCTTCGATCTTGTCCTGATCGACCGGGAGGCCCCCTTCGGCAATGAGTATCTTCTTCCCCGAGGCACATTGCGCGAACCACCCTCTCACCTGAGACGGGCCACCCATATCCTGATCACCAAATGCGATGGTAGTGATCTCTCGGAAATCTACCGCCGCATCAGGCTCCATAACAGAACGGCCGCCATCATCGAATGTCGGCATCGTCCGGTAGAACTTCAGGATTTCTCGACCGGCAAGAAAATCCCCGTCTCCTCTCTCCAGGGTCTCAAGGCCGCCGCTCTCTCCGCCATTGCATCACCGGAAAGCTTCGAGCAGGGACTTCGCCGGCTCGGCGTCTCACTGGAACTGACCCAGAGCTTTGCTGACCATCATCGCTATTCGAAACGAGAACTCGACCGCTTCATCAAACGCTGCACGCGACGCGGTATCTCATGCATCATCACCACGGAGAAGGATGCTGTGCGGATGCCCCACCTGCTAAATCAGGAAATTCCGATCCATTACCTGAGAATCGAGATTGAAATCATCAAGGGCCAGGAGCATTGGGATCGGATGCTCAACCAACTCCTCCACCCGCCTCATCCGATCATCGAGGATTCCGAAACAAACGGAGAGGAACTCCGTCAGGCGGCCGAAGGCCTGGTGAGCGCGGCTTCCTGAACGCTATTTTCGGCCTCAAAGCTGTGAATGTAGTCTCGCGTGATGGGGACAACATCCGGACGCTTGGCCAACTGGATCTGGAAGACCATTTGTCCCTGATGCCGGAAACTGAGCTCGCTGGTAACCAGGTAGAATTCCCACATCCTGCAGAACCGTTCGTCATAAAGGCCTCGGATCTCTTCCCTTCGCGCCTCGAAGCGTTCGCGCCAGAGTCGCAGGGTGTCGGCGTAGTGCATCCTCAGGATCTCGATGTCTGTTACAAACAACCCCGCTTTCTCGATCGCAGGAAGGACTTCGGAAAGTGCCGGGGAATAACCTCCGGGAAAAATGTGTTTAGCGATCCAGGGATTCGTATGTCCTGGTCCCTCCGGCCTGCCGATGGAGTGAATCAGTGCGACACCATCCTCTCTCAGCAACTCCGAGATCTTGCGAAAAAACTCCCCGTAATGGTTCACCCCCACGTGCTCGAACATTCCGACAGAGACGATCCTGTCATAGCTCCGCGCCTCATGACGGTAGTCCCGCATCTCGAATCGCAAACGATCTGCCAACCCTGCGTGGAAAGCGCGGAGATTGGCATGAGCATGCTGCTCAGTCGAAAGCGTCAATCCCGTCACATCGGCACCGAACTTTCCGGCAAGCGTGAGTCCCAGTCCTCCCCATCCCGATCCGATATCAAGCACCCTGTCACCGGGGCGAAGCACCAGCTTCGCGGCGATATGAAGCTTCTTGAGCTCCTGGCACTCCTCTAATGTCTCCTCACCGGTCGCGAAATAGCCGCAGGAATACTGCCTGTCGGCATCCAAGAAGAGAGCGTAGAGATTGTCCGAGAGATCGTAGTGGTGAGCCACATTCCTTAGCGAGCGTGCGACCGGATTGAACTGCTGAAAACCACGCATCAGATCGCGCAGTCTTTCCGTGATCCCACTCATCGGGTATTGCAATGCTTTCAGCCCGATCGAACGGAAGAGCAGATCAAGGAAGTCATGGAGCGTCCCCTGCTCTATTGTCAGTCGCCCCTCCATGTAGGCCTCGCCGGCCTCAAGTTGCGGATCAAGAAGTAGCCTCCATCCGGTTTTCTGATCATGAATCCGGATGACAATCTCCTCTTCCTGACCATCCCCATAGGTGTCAGAAGATCCTCTCCAGTCAATGAGTCGCAGAGAACCGTGCCGTATCAATCCCCGGAGAACAGGATCAAGTAGCCCCTTGCCTCGAATTTCATTCCCTTTCTGATGCGGGGAATTTCTGTTTCCAATAGGCATCTGCGTTAACCGCCCCTTCCTTTTTGCGAGCGTGTGCATGCAGAAACGATGCCACCTTCTTACTGATAGCGTCCATAATCAGAACGCTTAGATTATGCCCTGAGATCTAAGATCTAGCCGGGCGACTTTCCCTCACTTATCCCGCGACGACAGGAACCATGACGGCATCGCTCATGCCGTGTAGGATTTTTTTATCCGCTGGACAGACCGTGGCCAGCATACCCCCGAGCGTAGCCTTTCCTTCGTTCACAAAGAAATAGGGACTCAGGCGTGCGCGCCCCTTCATCGTGGTGACGTTCCCTTCGGCATCATAGAGAGCTTGATCCGTAAGGATAGAATGACGGAATTCCTGAAGGATGTAGGGATGCTCCGGGAACTCCTGTAACGCGCGCTTGATCACCGCCTCCCACTCGACACGCGGCAGATCGGATCCCAGCGAGACGCCCCTCGCACCCCACGCACGGCCGTCGAATCCGCTGATCTTGATGATGAGATCACGGGATTTCTGACTGAAGGCTCCCAATTCCTTCCAATTCTGGATCTCAAGCCGTGGATAAACAGCGTTCGGGGGAAGAGTGCATGGATCCAGCACCCAGGTGTAGGGGATCCACTTTTGCAAGGAGTGCATCCCGCGCTCACCAAGCTGACGCATCCAGAACTCACGGAGCGGAGCCATCCAGAAGAGGGCCATCCAGAGTTTCTCCTCAAGCTGCGCCTTGGGCGGAGGGGTAACAGAGACACGTCCCTCACAAGCATCGTGGAACAGCCTCTCAGCGCAAGGCACATTGGGAAGGTCGAACATCTCGAAGAAGCGGTAAATATTCCCACTCCATTCATCGCGTGAAGAGGTTTCAGCAACTTTCCAAGGGAGATTCCCTCCCCGTTCCAAGCTCCATTGGGTGAGACGCCCAGCCAGCCATTCCATCTCGGGTCGGTAAGTGTCAGCCTCCTCGGAAACAACGATCTCTCCGCCAGGTAACAACGAGGAAAATCCTTCGAGCATCCCTTCAGGGCCCCCGAGTACGTCGAAGCCGAAGGAGGCGTAGGTCTCGTTCAACCAGGCGGTTAGGCCGATCCCTCCAGGAATCTGGTCGAGTTCGCAGATCGAGAAACCCTCCTCCGTGAGGATGAGATCAGGGCGGATCACCCGGGCAATCTGTCCACGGAAGGCAGGATCCCTACCAAGCGCGACAACCTCCGGCGGCTTGCCCCGATCGAGAAGCTCAGCGATCCAAGAGGGCTGACGCCCGTCAACGCTCTGCCTGTAGAGCAGATCACAGGCGTCGGCGAACTGAAGCAACCGGTGGCCCATGGATTCAAGCTCTCGGGCGAGTTTCGAATCCAGACTATAGGGGGAAGGAGCCCAGAGCCATTCCTTGCCGGCGAAGAGTTCCCCCTCAGGGATTCGTCGACGCAATTCTTCGAGCGGCACGGGAGCCGGTATGACGGAGTCGCTTGCGATCACGAGAGCAGATTCCTGAGTGCTTCGCGCACCACATCCTCCGCGGGGGAATCGGGCGAGAGTTTCGGCATCACGGCTTTCACAGCCTTGTGCGCATCCACCTGTTTGTACCCAAGCGATATCAGGGCCAGCACGGCATCGTGGAGATGACGCTCAATACCCGATGGTGCATTTCCAAGGCTTGCCGCCTCCCATTCTGCAGCTACGCCGAGCTTGTCCTTGAGTTCCAGCACGACGCGCTCGGCGGTTTTCTTTCCAACTCCGGAGATCTTAGAAATCGCAGCAATATCGGAAGTGACTACGGCTGACTTGAAATGCCCGACTTCCATTCCACTCAAGATGGCGAGGGCTAGCTTCGGGCCGATGCCTGAGACATGAGCCATGAGAAGACGGAAGAGGTCGCGCTCTTCGGCAGAGGAAAAGCCGTAGAGGATCTGTGCATCCTCACGCACATGGTGATGGGTCAGCACCCGAACTCTGGCTCCCGTGGAGGAGAGTTTGCTGTAACTCGATAAGGGGATGAGAATCTGGTAGCCGATTCCGCCAGCATTGACGACGATTTGGTTCGGAAGCACATCTTCCAGTATCCCTTCGACAAAAGTGATCATAATACCTATTTTTCTACTCATCTTAGCGGTTAAAGACCAGAGCTTGTCGTTCCCACGGGGGATTCCAGTCTTGATGCTGTGTGGACTTTTGTTCTTGGGAGCATCTCACCAGCTTCATGGAAGCGACAAAAAGGAGACTCCAGCCCTGCTCTTGGGAGGTTACTTTGAGCGTCCGCCTATTCATTGTTTTCTTCCCCGGTCGAAAAAAACCCTGCTCTTTCCCGCCCACGTCAGCAGACATAGCGAGGTGACCCCCTTGGGTTCGGATGCCGGGATGTCCCCGGAAGCTTGGGATCGCTTCCTGAAGGAATCCCGGGAGGACACTTCCCTTCTGATGGCTACTCTGAACCCGTTAATGGTGCGCGATGCCCATGAGGTAATCCAGGCAGCGGTGATGAGTTCGGACGACCCACGGCTTGCATCCTGCATCCTGAATCCCGGTTTTCTCCGCCGATTTAGCGCAATCTTCGGACCGGAGCTAATCGTGGCTATTCCATCTCGTACTAAAATCTACGTTTTTCCCAAGCTGGCAAACCGGCTTCCAGAGATGAGCCAGGTGATTCGCGACGACTACCTGATCTCGCCTCAACCCGTCTCCAAGGAGCTCTTTGAAGTTTCCAAAAAAGGAATGAGGGCCATCGGCACCGTCGATCCCGACGACGAGTAAGCGAAAATCAGACCGCTTCAGCCAGCAACGCCTGCTCGGGAGTCAGTTCATCTCCGCCGCGGCGAGCCCTCTCGACGCGCTCCAGATAATAATCCAGCACCCTGTCTGGAATGCCTGGAATCCGTGCCGACGCGAAGGCATTGATTGCCTCTTCCCACTTGCGCTCACGGAAAAGAATAACCCCCTTCCAGAACTGGTCGCGACTACGCTCCCTCTCCGGCGAGAGAGAGTTCTTTGGGGCAAGGAACTCATAGAGCTCGACGCGGCGACGACTGCCGGCACGCTGGAGGAGATCAATGGGGCGACCCTCCACGGTTTCAGAAGCCATCTCATAGGATAACGGGCCGCTCAGGATCCGGCATCCATACTGAGCACAGGCCGCGGAGAGATGACGTGTAAAATCCACCACGGGACCCGAAACACTGTACCGCCCCAACCTGGCGCCACCGTAGGCGGCCGCGATCATGGGACCAGAGTTCACCCCTATGCGAAAATCCAAGCGCTGCTGCCAGCGGTTGTCGCATTCACGATTGAGTTCCTCGAGGCGCGACACCAGATCGATTGCCGCACGGGCAGCTTTTGCCGCATGGTTGAGAACTCCCGAGGACGGGAGAGGGACTCCGAAGACGACCCGGATACTCTCACCTGAGCATTCGTCAAGGTAAGCGCCGATATCGACCAGAAAGTCGGAGGCTGTCCGTAAGTAGAGATTCATCAAGGCGACATAATCCTCCGGCTTCAGCACCTCCATGAGTTCGACATGGTTATGGACAGAGCAGACAAGCACCGATGCTTCATGCATCTCACCGGGGAAATCGACGGACAATTCCCCTTCGACAAGTTGCCGGAAGATCTTGGGCCTTAGTCGCTGACCAAAAAGACGCCGCAGTACGGGCTCCCTAGATCCCGCCTCGGTTCTCCGGAAAATAGTAATCGCAATTACTGAAAGAAGGATGGCCGCGATACCAGGCACAGGATTTAGATACGAGTTGTAAAGGGAGGCTACCAACGAACCTCCAAGTAGGAGCAGAAAGGAGGCAAGCGCCAGCAAGAGCATTTCTCGCAGGCTGGATCCGAGGCCAATCCAGAGAGAAGCCAGAATAAGGAATAAAGCCAATGTCAGCGGAAGCATTGACGCACAAGGTTGCAGAGCGGCGGCATGAATCAGGTTTTGCCACACGATCCCGGTACCCACAAATGAGCCAACAAGATGAAGCAGGACAAAAACCGTTGCCGTGATCAACAGAAGAATCAGAAATGACTTCAGCAGTCTCATATCAATCGTGTCAGCCTTGTTGTGATGATGGAGACGGATGATTGCGCACGGGTAGGTACATTTTCATTAAGAACAGGGGGAATCAAGGGAAACGCATCAGCGTTGACGGATCCTACCCGTGAGAAGATTTCTCATCAACTCCCCGAGACCTCCTACTTTTCGTTCTCGCGAACCGAACGCGGCGAGCATTTCCTTCCGTGCATGGGCATGAGAGGCGAAGCGTTTTTCGGGATTGGGATCGGTCATTCTGGCCAGGAGCTTTCTTGTAGCCGGGGAGGCGTCCATCCCCGAAAGGGAAATAGGTTTTGACTTGCGATCCAGCAACTCCGGTATTGAGAGCCCTTCCGTTTGATAAGGGGGAACAGAAGTCAGCGCATGGTAGAGACAGCATCCAAGCCCATAGAGATCGGAGCGAAAATCACCGGGAAGACCCTCCAGTATCTCGGGAGCCACATAATCAGGGGTCGCGAGAAGATGGGACTGAGCAACGGGCTTTGCAGCAATGCTACGGGCAAGACCGAAATCCCCTAAGTTGGCGCTTCCGTCATCGGTAAAAAGGATGTTGGCGGGTTTGAGATCACGATGCACGATGCCCTGGGCTTCAGCTGCCGCAAGAGCTTCGAGAATCTCTATTCCGACCCTCAGGACACTTCCCTCGTCGAGCCGACCTAACCCTGAGTCCGAGGGACCGATTCGTTCATGGAGTGAGCCTCCACCCATGAACTCCATCACAAGACGCGCCCCATCATCGTCTTCCTCAAAGTTGAGAACTTTCACAACCCCGGGATGATCCAGCAATCGGGCGCAAACCGCCTCATTACGAAGCATCACCAGATGTTCCTCGTAATCGGGAGCCGATCTTTCCAGAACCTTGAGTGCCACGACACCAACCTCTCCATTCTCCGTTACGCGACGTGCCCGGAAAACCCGTCCACTTCCACCCCGACCCGCGATTTCAAGGAGCTCATACGGGCCGATCCTTCTCCTGACCCTGACTTCAGAGCGGCATCGGGGACAGCGGACCATGGAGAAACAGGGTTCCCCTGCGGTATCCAGTAGCACCCCGCAGGAGGGACACGGTTCCTCGGATTGATCTGGGGTGGCCGACGACATCCATTGACCCTAATGGCGGAAACCCTCATCCTTCAAGCGACTCGGATCAGGAAACTCACCCGTGACCCAGCCGCAACACCCATGACCGAACCCATTGTCCACGAAATCACTGCATCCGACGAGGATAGCAACCAAAGGGTCGATATGGTTCTGGTCCGCCATCTAACTCATTTTTCGCGTTCCAAGATCCAGTCCCTTGTGAAATCGGGAAGAGTTACCCTGCGTGGAGAACTGGTCAAAAACAATGAAGAGGTGAAGTCGGGCGATCTCTTTCGAGTCGAGGAGGAGGCGCCAAAGCCACCAACAGGAGCCAGAGCCGAGGATATCCCCCTGGAAATCCTGCATGAGGATGAGGATCTCTTGGTGGTCAATAAGCCTGCCGGCATGGTCGTGCATATAGGCGCCGGCCATGAGGATGGCACTCTCGTCAATGCCCTCCTCTATCACGGAGCCTCCCTCTCAGCGGGTTCCGAAGAGCATCGCCCAGGTATTGTCCATCGCCTGGACAAAGAGACCAGCGGTTGCATTGTCGTAGCCAAGAATGATCAAATCCATGCGGCGCTCTCTCAGGCGTTCGCCGAGCGTCAGGTGAAGAAAACCTATCTCGCCATCATCCGGGGAAGGCCGCGCCATGCGAAGGGAACCATCGATCTGGCGATAGGACGTCACCCGGTTCAACGGCAAAAGATGACACCCCGCCGAGCTCCCTCGGGTCGGGACGCTGTGACCGATTACGAGCTCCTCTCCACCCGTGACGGCTGGACGCTCATTGCTTGCATGCCTCACACCGGACGAACCCACCAAATCCGCGTCCATCTTCAGAGCTTGGGACACCCGATCGCAGGAGATCCCCTCTACGGAAAACGAGACCGCTTCGAACGTCACCTCCTTCATGCATGGAAACTAGAGTTTCAGCATCCCCGCACCGGTGAACCCCTCTGCTGTGAAGCTCCACTTCCCTCTGATTTTGATCTCGTTCCCCTACCGGCTTCAAAGACATCATCCCGGGCATGAGTGCGACATCAGACGGTTTTCAGGAAGCCTTGGACGCAACCCTCCCCATTCTTCATTCCATGACCAAGAATCTGCGCGTCAAACCCAAGGCCACCAGGACAAGCCTTGAAAATCTGAGAGTCTCGCTCCCTCCCTCTTTTGAGAAACCCTCGGAAACCGCCGGGGCAACGATCAAACCATTACAACCCGTCACCCCCGTCGCCACGATCGCTTCAGTTAAGGACGATGGTCGCCTTGCCAAGCTGGAAATTCTGAAGAAAAGCATCCTAACCTGCACGCGCTGTCCCCACCTCGTAACAAGCCGCACCCAGGTGGTCTACGGTGTCGGCAATCCCTTCGCGGAGCTTCTCTTCGTGGGGGAGGCACCGGGCGAAGAAGAGGATCTCCGTGGCGAACCCTTCATCGGCAAGGCCGGTCAATTGCTTACCAAGATCATTGGGGCCATGGAGTATACCCGCGACGACATCTTCATCGCCAATATTCTGAAATGCCGACCCGACATGCCGGCTGGAGAGTCCGGCAATCGCAAACCGAAACCCGCAGAGATGGCCACATGCCTCCCCTGGTTGACACAACAGATTGAACTCATCAAACCCAAGGTCATTGTCGCCCTAGGCCTCACCGCCGTCGAAGGCTTGCTCGGAGAGCCCTGCACGATGCGTGATGTCCGCGGCAAATGGCTCGACTATCACGGAGTGCCGCTCATGCCGACCTACCACCCCGCCTATCTCTTGAGAAATCAGACTCTTGCCGAGAAGAGGAAAGTCTGGGAAGACATGTTGCTAGTCCTTGAAAAGCTTGGTCGCCCTGTCAGTACGAAGCAACAGGGCTACTTTCTGGAAAAAGCCTAGTTTATTTTGGCTCATTTCGCCGGTGAAGGCATCTCCAGCACATCTCCACTCGTGCGGCCCCTTGCCGGAGAGAATCCTTCGGACAGCCTTTCATTGGATCGTCATCACTGGGTGCAGGATCCTCTACTCGTTGACTTGCAAGGTAAAGGTCGTCGAACTGGCTCCAGTTCCCCGCCGAGGCTTTCTTATCATGGCCTGCAATCACATCAGCCACTTTGATCCCGCCATCCTGAGTGGTTTTTTTCCGCGTCGTCTCGACTGGCTCGCTATGAGGGAGCTCTTCGGAGCCGGTTGGTCGGAGAGGTTCTTCACTTGGTTAAATTGTATTCCAGTCGACCGGAGCGGAGCCGACCGCACAGCGCTTAGGCAGGCCTTTCATCGACTTGCTGACGAGCGAGTGATCGGGATCTTTCCAGAAGGGGGCATACGGGCCGGTGAGTGGTCAATCTTGAATGGGGCCGCCATGAAGCCGGGCCTCGCCATGCTCAGCATCCACTCGGGATCACCCATTGTTCCCTGCGCCCTAATTGGGAGTGACCGTCTCTATAAACCGGACAACTGGCTGCGTCGAACAACCATTTATCTGATCATTGGCGATGTAATTGAACCGCCAAAAGAGGAGGCCCGGCAACCGGGAGTCAGGGAGCGCTTTGCGGCCGATCTCTCGAAGGCTTTCATTTCACTCAGGGAGGAGGCCATAGCCCGTTTCAACCTCTCAGAAGAGGATCTTCCTCAGACCCCACAGGCTAGAAAAGGAATCCATCCATGAGATCCCTGATCAAACGCACCGCGCATGTGGGTATGGATGCCATCTTGTGCACCATGATGAACACTGCACAATGGCGTCTCCGCCACCATGCAGTCACTCGTGAACGGTTGGAGGAATATCTGCTGGAATGCCAAGAGCACGATCACCGGAGCTATTATGCAACGCCAGATGAAAACCGGACATTAAATCCACCTAACTGGAGGCGGGATGGCCACCGCCTCTCATGGAAGACGCCAAAACTAGGAGAACATCCTGAGAATAATACTGCCTGTGCCCATCTCTTTGAAACGGCCAACCCAAAGGCACCGCATGGAGCACCCACGATCATCCTCATGCATGCTCTCATGTCGGCCAATGATTACGGCTACCGGAGGATCGCATCCCGCTTCAACAAACAGGGTTGGAATGTCCTGTTTCCTCATTTGCCCTACCATTACAGCAGGAGACCAAGGGGATATGCCAATGGCGCCCTGACGATCACTGCCGACCTTATCAGAAACGCGGAGACCCTGAGACAATCGGTCATTGAGTTACGTCAGCTGATGGCCTGGGCACGTCAGCGGGGTTCGCGGAGGATCGCCCTGCTAGCGACCAGTTACGGAGCTTGGGTTGCCTCGCTAGCCTTGTCGCTTGAGAAAACCGATTTCAGTGTTCTGATACAGCCCGTGGCTGACGTGAATTACGCTACCTTCGGGAGCCCAGCCAGCCGCATGATGGCCGGTTGCCTGAAGCGCAACTATATCCATCCGGAAGCCCTCGAGCGACATGCTCATCTGAGTTCACCAGCACAGCTTACTCCCCTCACCCCACCAGATCGCATCTCAATTATTGGGGGGGCGTATGACCGACTTTCTACTCCATCCTCCCTCAGAAGCCTTTGTGATTCCTGGGGAGGAGCCAGATACTGGCAGGTCGATCAGGGGCACTTCGGCTATGATGCCATGAGGAGCGCACTCCAAGAATCAGAGCAATTCATGAACCATCCCATCATGTCCGAATCGGAGTAATGAAAACACAGAATCCCACTCTCCTCGTCACCATTGGACCGACCCAGGAGCCACTCGACGCGATGCGCCTCATCAGCAATCGCTCGACCGGAGATCTCGGCACCCTGCTGGCACTCCGACTGATTGAATCCGGTCACTCAGTGATCGCCTTGCGGGGAGTCGGTTCGACGGCCGAATCCACTGAACTCCTAAATCACTGCAAACAGGTCATTCCGTTTGCCAGCACTGCAGATCTGAAAGCCGTTTTGGAGAATCTTTCGGCCGAAAAGCTCCCAATCACCGGGGTCTTCCACGCGGCTGCCGTGAGTGACTTTTTCCTACCCTCTGCAGGAACAGGAAAAATCCCAACCTTCAACGGCCCTCTTACACTCACCTTGGAGCCGACCCCTAAACTCCTCCCCCTCATGCGAGGCTGGTTCCCCTCGGCCAAGATCACCGGGTGGAAATTCGAAGCCGCAGGTAAAAGGGAATCCGCTCTAGCTGCCGGGCTAAACCAAATGCAGCAGTGCGAGACAGATTCGTGTGTAGTGAATGGTCCCTCCTACGGCGAAGGATTCGGCGTGCTTTCAAAATTAGGGCAACTCACGCATCTAGCGAACCGCGAAATGCTCTGTGCTTATCTGGTGGAGAGTTTGCAGAACGATCCAGAATAAGTCTTTGCACTTGAATCTCCTTTCTTAAAAGCACGGGTCTCTCTAGACTCCGCGCACTCATGATCGAAGACCTAAATCCCTACATCGACGCCGGTAAAATCACCGCCGCCGCCGCCGAAGCCCTCTCCAATCTCTCTCCTGGGGCATTCTGCACGCATCGCAGCTGGGGATTTGGCAAGATCGCCGGTTGGGAGTTGATCACGGGCCAGATCACGATCGATTTCGGCACCAAGAAGGGGCACCCGATGCAGCTCCAGTATGCTGCGGAAACCCTCACTCACATCCCTTCGGAACACATCCTCGCACGTGCGGCGACCAATGCCGCAGCAGTCCGGGATCAGGCTGCTTCCGACCCGGTCGGGCTCATCCGTTCGATTCTTGCAGATCACGGGGGCCAGGCCACAGCCGACGAGATCGCGGCAACGATGGTTCCCTCCGTCTTCGATGAAACTGGCTTCAAGAAGTGGTTTGATGCCGCCAAGAAGAAACTTAAGACCGACGGTCACTTCCTAATTCCGACAAAGAAAGGGGAGCCAATTGTCCTCCAAGAGACCTCCCAGAATCCCCACGAACGCCTGATCGGCGAGTTCCGTGCGGCACGCCATCCGAAGGAGCAGGTCGCAGCTCTCGACACGGCACTCAAATCACTCAACGACTTCGCCAAGGAAGTGGAGGAACTCCGTTCCCTAGCCACCGAGGTCGAAGAGGCAGCCAAGCGAGGCGGCAGGATCCACGCCGCCAAGGCGATCGAACTTCTGATCATCCGTGACGAGATTTGCGCTAAGCACGAATCCCTCAAGCCAGGGCCCGAGGCGGCCAGCATTGCGTCACTCCTGGCCGATTCCCCAGCCAAACTGACCGAAATTTTCACAGAAATCCCCGCCGCCAAGTATGGGCGAGTCCTTGAGGCATTCCCAATCGCCTTCCCCGAGAATTGGGAGGAGAAGGTGCTCCGTCTCACCCGCACCTCCGAGCCCCGCCTGAGCGGCGAGATCTTCAAACTCTTCGTGGCCCAGGGGAAGCGTGAGGCTTTTGCAGAACATACCCGTCGCTTGATTCGTGAGCGCTCCGCCAGCTCCGACTATGTTCTCTGGCTCTGTAAGGATCGCTCCAAGACCCTCCCCGAACTCATCGACGAGGAGCTCTTTGCCGCCATTCTCGCGGCCATGGAGGCTGATCTCCATGCCGACATTAAGAGCAAACGTCTTGAGGAGTTCCTCTTCGAAGATCGCGATCTCGTGGCCGACCTTCTTGGCAAGGCCGAACGCGACTCCGCTCGTCAGGCATTCCGCAAGATCATGCTCAGCCCCGTCTTTGCGGATCTGAATAGGCGTTCCCTGCTAGCCCGCATCCTCAAAATCCATCCCGAACTCGAATCTATGGTCACCGGGGATCAAGAGGCACCCGCCGAGCGCGCCGAGAGTCTCGTCGTCTCTTGGGCCAGCCTTCAGCGTCGCAAGGAGGAGCTTGAGCACATCGAGAAGGTACTTATTCCCCAGAACATCCGCGACATCGCCACCGCCCGTTCCTACGGAGATTTGCGCGAGAACTTCGAGTTTAAGTCGGCCAAGGAGCAGCAAGCAGTTCTCAATCGTCAGAAGGGAGAGCTTGAGCTCATGCTCAATAACTCCCGCGGCACGAACTTCGAGAATGTCGATATCTCAGCCGTTTCCATTGGCTCCGTGGTGACCGTGGAGCCATCGGGAGGCGGTTCCGCTGAAACCTACAGCATCCTGGGAGCCTGGGATGGGGTTCCCGATAAGGGCTGGGTCTCCTATCAGGCCGTCATCGGCAAAGCCTTGCTCGGTAAAAAGATCGGCGAGGTCATCGATCTCCCAGCAGACAAAGGAATTCGCTCCATGAAAATCGTCTCGATCGAACCCTTTACAGACCTGGCCGCCCTGGGATCCACCGAGGGAACCACTTCGTAGAACTTCGGGCGCAACACTTGCTTGAACCGTTTTAAACTTCCATCTGCCAACTCCTAACTTCCAAATTCATGAACGACACGACCATCACAGCCATCCACGCCCGTGAGATCCTTGATTCTCGAGGCAACCCCACCCTCGAAGCCGATGTCCACCTAGCCGGCGGAGCCGTAGGACGCGCTGCCGTACCAAGCGGGGCCTCCACCGGAGAGCATGAGGCCGTGGAACTCCGTGACAATGTGAAGGGTCGCTACCTCGGCAAGGGTGTGAGCAAGGCTGTCGGCAATGTCATCAATCACATCGCTCCAGAGCTTGTAGGATACAATGCTCTCGACCAGATCACCATCGACACCGTGATGAGGGAGCTGGATGGCACACCGACCAAGAAGAAGCTTGGGGCTAACGCCATCCTCGGCGTCTCTATGGCCGTCGCTCGCGCTGCTGCCGCCCAATTCGGACTCCCTCTCTATAAATACCTCGGCGGACCGAACGCCAAGGTGCTGCCTGTCCCCATGATGAACATCCTCAACGGCGGCGCCCATTCGGACGCGCCGATCGACTTCCAGGAGTTCATGATCATCCCCAAGGGGCTCCCCACTTTCTCCGAGGCTCTTCGTGCCGGAACCGAAGTCTTCCACGCCCTCAAGGGTGTGCTGAAGGACCGCGGTCTCTCTACCGCCATCGGGGATGAGGGTGGCTTCGCCCCCAAGCTCAAGGGGGCTGAGGATGCCCTCGACTCTATCTCCCTCGCGGTTGAGAAGGCCGGATACAAGCTCGGAACGCAGATCGCGATCGGCCTCGATGTCGCCTCCAGCGAATTCTACGACGCCACCAAGAAGCAGTATGTTTTCAAGAAATCCGACGGCAGCCGCCGCTCCGGTGCCGAACTCGTTGCCTACTACAAGAAACTCTGTGGCAAGTACCCAATCATCTCGATCGAGGATGGCTGCGCTGAAAACGACTGGGCGACCTGGAAGCTCCTTACCGAGGCTCTCGGTGACAAGATCCAACTCGTCGGGGACGATCTCTTCGTGACGAATGTCGAGTTTCTCCGCAAGGGAATCGACAAAGGAGTGGCCAACTCCATTCTTGTGAAGGTGAACCAGATCGGCTCCTTGACCGAGACCTTCGACGCCATTGAGCTTGCCAAGGAGAACCGCTACACGGTCGTCATCAGTCACCGCTCCGGCGAGACCGAGGACACCACGATTTCCGACATCGCCGTCGCCACGAATGCCGGCCAGATCAAAACAGGATCACTCTGCCGCACCGACCGCGTCGCCAAGTACAACCAACTTCTTCGCATCGAGGAGCAACTCGGTGAAGATGCTGTTTACGGCGGCAAGCTAAGGTGCTAGTAAATTGTTGATGCAGGGTAGTCACGTCATCCAAACGAATTCAAATTCGCGTCGCCGCTCGCAGTCGGAATTCCTTCCGACAGCGATGCGCGTCGTTTTTTGTTTGATCGTTGCCTGTGCCCTACTGATCGCCGGATTCACCTTCTACCCGGAGTGGACCCGACTCTCCTCAATGAAGCATGATCTCGCTAGCCAGACTGCACGCCTCGAAGAGCTAAAGAAATCAACCGCTGAGCACGAGAAGGAGGTTCATTTGCTCCAGACCGACAAAGAGTATCTCGAGATGATTGCGCGCGATCGACTTGATCTCATGAAAGATGGAGAGACGATCTTCCGCCTGAGCAGCGCCAAATCGCGCTCCTGATTACTTCAGGCAATAAAGACTCCTCCATCAGGAGTTTTAATATGGAACTCAGGAACTCAGGAAAAATAGTGGGGCTTTTCGGATCACTAAGAATAGTCCATCTCATCGGGAAAAAACCTATCTCTCGGGATTTTCAGTATCCCATTTCAAGATTCTGTTCCTGATTTCCTGAGTTCCATATTATCATTTTTCCCTTCACTCTCATGTCTTCAGAACAACAAATAGACCTCTCCCTTTTGGATGCCTCCGGGCTTGCCGACCGACTCGGCTCGCTCAGGAGGTTTCTTTGACGCTCCCGCATTAGCCGCCGAACTCGCGGCCATCGAAGGCCGCATGACAGAACCAGGATTCTGGGATAACCGCGAGGCGGCCCAGAAGGACATGGAAAAGGTCTCGTCCATCAAGGCGAAACTCGGCCCTCTTGGACAGTTGGAGCTGCGTGTCGGTGATCTTGAGATCCTCAAGGAAATGGCCATGGAGGATCCCGACCCCGCCGCGAAGGCTCAGGCCGCGGACGAAGTCTTCAAGGAATTCCATGCACTGACCGGCGAGATCGAAAGATTCGAACTTCAGCAACTCCTCTCCGGAGAGTTCGACAAGAGCAATGCCTACCTCACCATCAACTCGGGGGCGGGTGGCACCGAATCGTGCGACTGGGCTGACATGCTCATGCGCATGTACAAGCGCTGGATCGAGCGCAGTGACTTCACCGCCAGCGTTGTCGATATCCAGGAGGGTGATGAAGCAGGCATCAAGTCAGTGACCCTCGAAGTGACGGGAGATTTTGCCTACGGCTACCTCCAAGCCGAACGCGGCGTCCACCGTCTTGTCCGCATTTCTCCTTTTGACTCCGCAAAGCGCCGTCACACATCCTTCGCCAGCATCGATGTGACGCCGGAGATCAAGGATGCCCCCATCGAGATCAACCCCGCGGATATAGAACGCTCCACCTTCCGCTCAGGTGGCAAAGGAGGACAGAACGTCAATAAGGTGGAAACTGCCGTCCGCCTTCGCCACATCCCCACGGGAATTGTTGTTGCCTGTCAGGCACAGCGGAGTCAGGGAAAAAACAATGAACAGGCTCTCCAGTTGCTCAAGGCTAAGATCTACCAACTTGAAGCCGACAGGAAGCGCTCAGAAATCGACCGCCAATACAGCGAGAAGGGTGAGATCGCCTGGGGCAGTCAGATCCGCTCCTATGTCTTTCAGCCTTATCAGATGGTCAAGGACCACCGCACCGGCGTTCAAACAGGCAACGTACAGGAGGTCATGGATGGAGCAATCGACCCCTTCATTGAAGCGAAACTGCGCGGTGTGAAGAAGGGGACGAGCAGCGACTCCGACGACGATCTTTAGTTTTTAAATCTCAATCTCGTCCCCACTCAGCTTTTCCATCCAGGACTGGGCGAAGTCCCAGAGATCAAGAAAGCCAGATTTATAGAAGTATTGGCTCAGGATCGGGTGGTGCTGCAGCAAACGGAAGTAACCGCTGAAAATTTCCGTCTCTTCCCGAGTCAGTATCTTGGTGATCGTGACAGCATGGGCAATACGGTTCAGCACCTGGAAGAGCGCATCGAGGTCCTCTTTGATAACAACCTCGGCTTCCGTGAGTGAAACGCCTCCGGGCGCAAGCAGGTGCTCCAACCTTTTCTCAAGATCGGATTCTTTAAGAAAAGTCACGGCACGTCCCATCGCGGGATTCTTTTCCAAAAGATCATGAAGTTCTGTTAGCAATGCTATCTTCTTTCTGAGAAGGGAACGACGCCCCCGATCCAGTCTCCTCAGGAGGGCGATAAGACCGCCACCGAAGACGACTAGGACCGACACAAGAGCCCAAAAGTCGATCAGACGTCGCATGGGTTTGTTGGAGGGGCTCTATGAGAGGGCTTCTGTCACCTACTCTCCCGACTTCTTCACGGCATCGGCGATCACGGAGACACCCGACTGAGTGAGGGCGCGCTTCCAAGGGAGCATTCCCTCGATCTCGATCTCCAGCGAGAAGGAGAGAAATGTCCGGATCAGGACGATCACCCCGAGAATGATCACATTATTCATGGTCGGATCGACCGCCACGGTCCTGATGAGATCACCGGCCACCAAGACCTCCAGGCCGGCCAGGATACCGCCACCAAGCGTACGCCGCAGCACCGAGTAAGCCTTGGCACCATCGCCCGTCCTGCACCATGTACGGAGGGCAAGGAATGCCGCAAGCAAGAGTCCGGCGACAAGCACGGCCACGCCGATCCCATCGGCGACATGCACAATCAGTCTCAGAACTTTGGAATAGGTGTCAGGAGTTTCCATAGATCAGATGCCTCTCTCTCACCTATTAGCCCACCACACCCTAAACTGTGCAAGTGCTCTGCTGCGATGGCTCATGCTATGTTTGATCTCGGAGGAGAGTTCCCCAAATGTCTGCGTACACACTCCATTAATAAGAGGCATAAAGATAGGATCGTAGCCGAATCCCCCCTCTCCTCTCACTTCGTGGGCAAGAACCCCCTCCACGGTGCCATCGAAAACGGCCAGAGTGATGCCATTTTCCGCGACAGCCAGAACGCAGCGAAACCGGGCCGTTCGGACCTCATCGGGGAGGCCCTTCATCTTCTTCAAGACCAGAGCAGTATTTGCCTCGTCGGTACATTCAGGCCCTGCATAGCGAGCAGAGTAGATACCGGGCTCCTTCCCTAGCGCATCAACTTCCAGACCCGAGTCATCGGCCAGCACAATCCCTCTCACGTGACGGGAGATCCCCTCGGCTTTCAGCTTGGAGTTTTCTTCAAAGGTGATGCCCGTTTCTTCGATCTCCGGCAGATGTGCGTGCAGGGTCACATCGGTCACGATGACCCCCTCCCCGAGCATGGTCTGGATTTCCTGGGTCTTATGCTTGTTTCGGGTGGCCAGAAGAATCTCTGGTTTTTCGTGCCGACTCGGCTTGGCGGAAGGGATGTTTTCGGATTCCATGGATATTTCCTACTTCGACCCAGATGTCCGTTACCCGCAAGAATTATCCTTTTCCCGAATTCGAAGCCCGTTGGCAGAAGCATTGGCTGGAGTCCGGAGCCTTCTGTGCTGCAAATCCGGGAGATCCGAGTTTCCGCGCTGATGCCAAGAAGTACTACGTGCTCGATATGTTTCCCTACCCCAGTGGAGATGGTCTCCATGTCGGCCATGTCGAGGGTTACACAGCGACCGATATTCTCGCCCGGTATCACCGACTGAAAGGTGATAACGTGTTGCATCCGATGGGATGGGATGCTTTCGGTCTGCCAGCTGAGCAATATGCAATCAAGACGGGACAACATCCCCGGATAACGACCCAGCGGAATATCGACAACTTCCGCAGCCAACTCCAGTCGCTCGGCTTCAGCTACGACTGGTCGCGCGAGATCAGCACGACGGATCCCGAGTACTTCCGATGGACTCAGTGGATCTTCCTCCAGCTCTACAATGCCTGGGTGAACCCCATTACGAACCGTGCGGAACCGATCTCCACCTACACTGATGAGGATCCTGATAGCGTCCGACTGGCCTTTGTTTCTGATAAACCGGTGAACTGGTGCCCTGAGCTTGGAACTGTGCTAGCCAACGAGGAGGTCGTGGATGGCAAAAGCGAGGTCGGAGGGTTCCCGGTAGAGCGTCGTCCGATGCGTCAGTGGATGCTTCGGATCACGGCTTACACGGAGCGTCTGATCGCCGATCTTGACGGTCTTGACTGGCCGGAGTCGATCAAACTGCTACAGCGCAACTGGATCGGTCGCAGTGAAGGTGCCGAGGTTCGATTTACCCTTGAAGGGTTCGAGGAGAGCGTCACTGTCTTCACAACACGCCCCGATACGCTCTTCGGCGCCACTTACTTGGTTCTGGCCCCGGAGCATGAGCTCGTCGAGAAGATCACCGCCGCCACCCAACTCGAGGCTGTGGAAGCCTATCGGAAAGTGTGCAATTCCAAGAGTGATCTGGAGCGCACCGATCTGGCAAAGGAGAAGACCGGCGTACCTATCGGCATCTCCGCCATCAATCCTGTCAACAACGAGAGGATCCCAGTCTGGATTGCCGACTATGTCCTTACCGGATACGGGACGGGTGCCATCATGGCAGTCCCTGCTCACGACGAGCGTGACCATGAGTTCGCAGTCACCTTCAACCTTCCAATCAGGGAGGTAGTCCGTCCAGATAATGCTGCCGATGGCGGCTTAGCTGAAAAAAAAATCTGTTTTAGTGGCCACGGTACAGTTGTGAATTCAGGGCAGATCGACGGACTGCGCACGCCGGAAGCCAAACAAAAGATGATCACCTGGCTTGAAGAGCAAGGCTCAGGAAAAGGCACTATCACCTACAAACTGCGAGATTGGCTCTTTTCCCGTCAGCGTTACTGGGGCGAGCCCTTCCCGATTGTCTGGGAGAACGGCATCCACCGTCCACTCGACGCCAGTGAACTTCCCTTGGAACCCCCTGCGATGGAGGATTTCAAACCAACTGGAACCGCGGAGCCTCCACTCTCAAAGGCCGTGGATTGGGTCCGATATTCCGAGACCGCTAGCCGAGAACTGAACACAATGCCCCAATGGGCCGGCTCCTGCTGGTACTACCTGCGTTTTTGCGATCCGAAGAACTCGGAGCACTTTATCGGCAAAGCAGCCGAGCAGTACTGGATGGGTGGAACTGCCGCTCCCGGTGGAGTCGATCTCTATGTGGGTGGTACCGAGCATGCGGTGCTTCACCTGCTCTATGCCCGTTTCTGGCACAAGGTTCTCTTCGATCTCGGACAACTCACCACCCCGGAGCCGTTCCAACGCCTAGTCAACCAAGGGATGATCCTCGGAGATGACGGCCAGAAGATGTCGAAGAGCCGTGGTAATGTCGTCAATCCCGACTCAGTCGTCACCGAATATGGAGCCGACTCGCTCCGACTCTACGAGATGTTCATGGGCCCCTTGGAGCATGGGAAGCCCTGGAGCATGACCGGTGTCGAGGGGGTCTACCGATTCCTTGCCCGCGTCTGGCGCATGGCGATGACGGAAGATCAAGAGGGAAATTGGGTTCCCTCCGAGGATCTTGCGGAGCAGGAGTTGAGCTCAACCCAACGCCGCGTTCTGCATTCGACGATCAAGAAGGTCACTCAGGACATCGAGTCGCTCAGTTTCAACACGGCGATCTCGCAGATGATGATCTTCACGAACGAGTTCACGAACGCGAAGCCCCGCCCCTTGGAAGCTCTTCGTCTCTTCCTACCATTGCTGAGTCCCTTCGCCCCTCACTTGGTTGAGGAGCTCTGGTCTCGCCTCTCGGCGAAGTTTTCGGGATTCGGAGGTCTCGCTTCCCAGTCGGCATGGCCCCCATGGAATGAAGAGTATCTCGTCGTTGACGAGATCACCTATGCGGTCCAGATCAATGGTAAGGTTCGCGGCCATCTGACAGTTCCAACGGGAGCCGATAAGGAGAGCGTCGAAAAGGCTGCATTTGCAGATCTGGCGCTCGCAGAGATCCTGGAAGGCAAGGAAGTGAAGAAAGTGATCGTCGTCCCAGGACGCCTGGTGAATATCGTGGCGGTCTAATTTCTTCCGAATCCTTTCAATCTTCCCCAGCACATCATCATCTTATGAAAATCCGCAACCTCCTCCTTTCCTGCTCCTTGATTTTATTGGTCTTCCAGCTCCGTGCCGACGAGGACACACCACTTGAGAGGCAGATGCAGATCATGGCTCGGAGTATAAAACAACTCTCCCAGCAGGTGGGTGATTCCTCCAAACAGCAGGAAAGCATCCTACTGATCGAGACTCTCAAGAAGGCTGCTTATGAATCCGAGGGATTAAGTCCCCGCAAGACAGCCTCAATTCCACAATCGGATCGGGAAAAGTTTTTAGCCGACTACAAGTCTCAGATAGAAAAACTCTCTTCTGCCTTCAATGAGATCGAGGAGGCCGTGAAAGCTGAAAATTACGACCAGGCGAAATCTCTTCTAGCGGCCATCGGACCAATCAAGAAAGAGGGACACTCCAAGTTCAAGCAGGACTAGAACCAATTTTCCAATTAGGACTGCTTAAGCAGCACTCATCAGATCAATCCTATAGCTATTTTGAGCTATACAGTACAGCTTCCAGAGTTTCATCTCGATCACTTCAGGATAGTCCTGAGATCCTCCGGCATCCGTCCTTCATAGAGCGCACGCCCAATGATTGCCCCATGGATCCCGGGAACCATGGAGAGCTGACGAATATCTTCTGGGCCTGACACCCCACCACTAGCAATCAGGTCGCAGGGAACAGTGAGTGCCATCTCGCGCATGGCTGCAAGATTGGGCCCTTGAAGCATCCCGTCTGTGGCAATATCGGTGTAAATGATCGTTCGGATCCCGGTATTCACGGCCTCACGGGCAAGATCAAGGGCAGTCATCTCCATCGTCTCCACCCAACCCTTCACGGCGACCTTTCCCATCTTGGCATCGATACCCACCGCCAGGCGGGAGGGACCGAAGGCACCCGCAGCTTCGGCAAGAAAACCGGGCTCGGCAGCCTTGGTGCCGATGATGACTCTACGAACGCCGGTTTCCAGACCCGCCTCGATTGATCCGGCATCACGCATCCCTCCACCGAGTTCGCAAGGCACAGAGACAGCCTTGGCAATCGCACGAATGACGTCCAGGTTTCGGCTCTTTCCCTCAAAGGCGGCATCCAGATCCACCAAGTGAATCCAGTCGGCCCCTGCAGCCTCCCACTTCAATGCCATGGCGACAGGATCATCACTGTAAACAGTTTTTTTTGCGGCAAGGCCGCGTTCAAGACGGACAACCTGACCATCCATGAGATCAATGGCGGGATAGAGGAGCATTTTGTGAAGTGGAAAGTGAAAGGTAAAAGGTGGAAAAGTGAAGAGGTATCTAGAGGGAAGAGATAAAGTTTCTGAGCATTTTGAGGCCGAGTTCCTGACTCTTCTCGGGGTGGAACTGAACCGCGCTCAGGTTGCCCTTGGTAACACTGGCAGCGAATTCCATACCGTAGGTACAGGTTGAAGTGATGACCGCATCATCCTCGGGAACCGGGTAGTAGGAATGAACGAAGTAGAAATCTGGATTCTCACCCAGCCCCGTCATCAGGCGATCAGAGGGTTTGTTGATGTGCAGTTGATTCCATCCCATATGCGGGATCTTGAGTCCCGAGGACTTGGGAAAATGCACAACCTTTCCACGAAGAGCGCCGAGGCCCTCCACACCTGGCGATTCCTCGCTCGAGTCGAAGAGAAGCTGGTAGCCCAGGCAGATGCCAAGATAGGGCTTATCGGCACCGATCCAAGACTTGATTACTTCCCAGAGACCTCTCTCCCGAAGCTGGCCTGCACAATCACCGAAAGATCCGACCCCAGGAACAACTAGTGCGGCGCAGCCCGTCGTGTCAGCCTCGCGCTGGACATGGATGCATTCCCCGCCGGCATGCTCGATAGCGCGCTGGACGCTTCGGAGATTGCCGCTGCCGTAGTCGACTAGACCGAGAAGCGGCGACTTGCTCACAGCACGCCTTTGGTGCTGGGGATTCCCTTGACCCGGTCATCACGGGAGACAGCGACATCGAGGGCTCGTCCCAGCGCCTTGAAGATCGCCTCCGCCATGTGATGAGCATCACGTCCGGCCAAAATGGAAACATGGAGTGTCAGACCAGCCTGTACGCTGAATGCACGCAGGAACTCCTCGACGAGCTGAAAGGGAAAAAGTCCTATCGCCTCGACACCTCGGGGCACCTCATAGGCAAGGTAGGGACGTCCGCTGCAATCTACCACAACGCGAGCCAAGGCTTCATCCATGGGAACATAAGCACTGCCATAACGTCGGATCCCCGACTTGTCACCGAGGGCCTTCGTAAAGGCAGCTCCGAGCGCAAGTCCGACATCCTCCACGGTGTGGTGATAGTCGACCTCAATGTCCCCCTTCGCCTCGACATCCAGATCGACGAGGCCGTGCCGGGAGAACAGGGTCAACATGTGGTCGAAAAAAGGAATGCCGGTTCGGATGGAGGATCTCCCTTCGCCATCGAGTGAAATACGAAGGGTGATCTCGGTCTCACTAGTCTTGCGATCAAGGGATGCGGAGCGGGCTGTATCGGTCATGGGTTAACGGGTGTGATAGGTGTCGGTGACGAAGTCGGTTTTTTTGGAACGGCTGCTGTTTGAGCCGCGGCTGCAGCCGCAGCGGCCTGGGATTTGACAAGATCATCCAACCGGAGCTTCATTCTGGTGTTCTCAATATTTGCGGGCCACAGGGTCTGGCATTGGGCCAACAGGTCCTGCGCCTCCTTGAGCTTTCCCTCGGAGAGAAGTCTGGCACATTGACTTGCAGCAGCCAACCCCTCCGTCATCTGGAGCTTCTGGAGGACTGTGAGGCGAGTTTTTTCGTCAGTGATCAGTGTCTGGAGGGCGTCCATGGACTCCTTGCTGTTCTGGAAGATCGGGAAGAACTTGGACCCGTCAGCGGTTGCAGTCGCCAACGCATTGGCGGCCTCAAGCTTCTCGTTCTGCAGAGCATTCTTGATCTCCCTAGCCTGGTCCGCAGGGGCCAGAGCAATGGTTTTTTGGCGACGTTTGTCGATAATTTCGAAGTTGGCCTTAGCAATAGCGAGTTTATCCTGAAGTTGATCGATCTGAGTCTGGGCCAGCGCGATGGCATCTGGCATGACCTCCGCCCCAGGAAATTCCTTCTCGAGCAGTTCATAGGATTGGAGCGAAGACACACAATCGTTTGTCGTAGCCAATTCCTTCATCTCGGAGAACTTGATCTTCGCCCCGGATTGATAAGGATCCGCTGCGATCTGGGCAGCGGTGATCCAGACTCCGTTGATTCTGCGGTCTCCGCAGCGCACCCGGGAACGTTCCTCTTTAAGGGTATGGAGATCCTCACGGAGCTCCGCGATATGCTTGGAATAGCGGTAGTTTCCCAAGAATTCAGGAATCTTTTTATCGATGAGCTGGTCATAGAACGCTGTGTCTAGGACCGTGTCAGGTGTTGTCAGATTCCCGATCGCCAAGAAGGCCTTCTCGTCAGCAGGAATGGCTGCTATTTGAGCAATCTCGTCTCGGGAATAGACCTTCTGATCCTTGATTGTCGGGGTGACGTAATACTCGATTAGAACAGAATCGGGCGTCTCGCTTAAGATCTCACCCTTGATTTCCCTTCCATCCTTGAGGGTGATGAGGTCGGCTCTCAAGGTCACCGCCGCGAAGACCACAATCAGAAGGCAAAGTAGGGTAAAATTCATGCGCTCCATCAAAAAATATCCTATCTGTCTTTTTTCAGGAAACCATCCCCAGTTTCAATTTTTTGACCGTCTCGGCAAGAAAGCGTTGCTGAAGGCGAACGCGACTGCCCAAGGACTCCTCAGAGGGGGTCTCCAGAGTGAAGGTCCTCGCCGCATGCTGAAAATGCAGGAGAAAAGCCTCGGGATACCCCTTCATCATGTCTGGCTTGATTTTGCGCCTGATCAGGCCGTTACGAACCGAATGACCGTCGATCTTACGGCGAGGATCCGCTGCCAACACGGAGATGAGTTCAGCGCATAGCAATTCGCCCCAATGGGGACGCTTAGCAGCCACCTCGTAAAGATAAAACCCTCGTGCGTCGTAGTCCTCATGCAGTGTAATAGCGAGATCAAAGCGGCTCCCCTTCATTAAGGAAACCTGGGCCACAATCTGAGGAACTCTCTTTGAATCATAGAGCCGGTTGAGATCGCGGTTCTCGGCATCAAAGCGTATATTCCGCTCCAGTCCCCATGGGTTGAGACATGGAAAGATCATCCAGTTCCAGGATGCAAGTTTTCCAAGAGAGGTCTCTGCCCAGCGGATCAATCCCTCTACTGCGGCTGGTTCATCCCCATGAATACCGGCAGACAGATAGACAGAGGGCAGCTTCGGGCCGTGACGTTCCGAACGGACAACTATCAGGGGATAGCCCTCTGCCTCTCCATACACCGAAAGATCGAGTCGGGGAATCCGGTTCACGAGCTTAAGCCACCGTTCCATCAGCAAGCGATAATCCCTCACCTGATCAGGCAGGGGATCGGTATTGGAAATCGCTTTCTTCAATCGAATTAATCGATAAAGCGTTTTTCGATCCCCGCATAGGCATCGATCCGACGATCTCGCAAAAAAGGCCAGTGCGTCCGTTGAGTATCCATGAATTGGCGGTCGAGATTAACAACAAGGACCATCTCCTTATCAGCCGGAGCCTCGGCGATGATCTGGCCGTTGGGCGCGGCGACAAAGGTCCCTCCCCAGAACTCAAGTCCCTTCCCTCCTGCAGGGGCTTCATGACCAATACGATTGACTCCGCAGACATAGCAGCCGTTGGCTAATGCATGGGCACGCTGGGCTAGTTGCCAGGCTGCTTTCTGACTCTCTCCATACTGCTCCTTCTCCGAGGGATGCCAGCCGATCGCGGTGGGATAAAAAATCACCTCGGAACCCTGCAGTGCCGTAAGGCGCGCCGCTTCGGGATACCACTGATCCCAGCAGATGAGAACACCAAGATCACCCGCACTGGTCTTCCAGTTGCGAAAACCGAGATCGCCCGGAGTGAAGTAGAACTTCTCATAGAAAAGTGGGTCGTCGGGAATATGCATCTTCCGGTACTTGCCAAGATACTTGCCGTCGGCCTCGATGACGGCCGTCGTGTTATGATAGAGACCTGGCGCCCGACGCTCGAAGAGAGAGGCAATGATCACTACTCCCAGCTCCTTGGCTACTTTACCTAGCGTTTCCGTGGTCGGTCCAGGGATCACTTCGGCCAGCTTGAAATAGTCGTGATCCTCGCTCTGGCAGAAGTACTCACTCAGGAAAAGCTCTGGCAGGCAGACCACCTTCGCTCCTTTCTTGGCAGCTTCCCTAATCAGACCGATGGCAGTCTTGAGATTCTCCGAGGGTGAGCTGACGCAGCGCATCTGAACCAAGCCCACGGCGATCGTATCCTTGGGAACCGAGTTAGATCGCGTGGCTTTGCGCGAAACTTTAGAAGCTTTTGAAGATTTGGGTGTTTTGGCTTTCTTTGGCACCCCTCTCTGCTAACCAATAGAACTCCAATGAAAAAGACACTTTTCGCCCTTTCCACAACTCTCTCCTCCACCCTCTTCATGGCCCCCGGTGTTGCCGGAGCCGCAAACCCCGCCGGACCAGTCAAGGACATCCGCATTGTCCTCCACACCTCCAAGGGCGATATCCATGCCACCATGTACGCGAGCAAGGCTCCGATCACCGTTGCTAACTACCTCAATCTCGCCCGCCGCGGATTCTATGACAACATTACCTTCCACCGCGTCATTCCTGATTTCATGATCCAGGGTGGCGATCCGACCGGCACCGGTATGGGTGGCCCCGGCTACAAGTTCGCCGATGAGTTCGCTCCCGGTCTCAAGCACGACCGCGGCGGTCTCTTCTCGATGGCCAATTCCGGACCCGGCACCAACGGTAGTCAGTTCTTCATCACCCATGTCCCGACCCCTTGGCTTGATGGCAAGCATGCCATCTTTGGCGCCGTCGACGGCCCTAAGGATCAGGAAGTCGTTGATGCCATCAAACAGGGAGATAAGATCACCTCGATTGAGATCGTCGATTCACCCGAGTCTCTCTTCGCCGCTTAGGCCACGCAGATAGCTACTTGGAATAAGGTGCTTGGAAAGTAATTCGACAAGAGGTTTTAAGGCTGAAGACTGAAGCCTTTTAGACTGTTAGGAATTTAAGAAAGGCGTTGGCTCAGGAATGAGTCCAACGCCTTTTTAGTTCGAAGAGAAAAGAAAACTCATAGAGCTGATCCCATCCCCTTTATCCCTGTGAGTTTTAAAAGACGGCAGGTTCGCCTTCCTTCAAAATCCGAATTTTTTCGTCGATTCCGAGAGAGCGGGCATGCCCGAGCAGGCGATCAGGAGGCTCCTTCATCGGTTCAAATCCTAGCCGAAAAGTTCCATAGTGCATCGGGATCATGATATCCGCATCGAGGGCGGTGAAAGCACGTAGGGCCTCTTCGGGATTCATATGGACATCACGCCCTGTCGGAGCGTCGTAAGCTCCAATCGGGAGCAATGCGATGTCGATCTTGGAACGCTCTCCAATCTCAGCGAATCCCTCAAACCAGGCACTGTCACCACAGTGAAAGATCGTGCGTCCGGCATACTCGATCAGGAATCCGCCGAATCCACGGTGCTTGTCATGCAACATCCTAGCGCCCCAGTGATGGGCAGGTGTCAGGGTGACCTTCAGGGAACCGAGTTCCATGCTCTCCCAGCGCTTCAACTCCTGCACGCGGTTGAATCCAAGTCCATGGACGAGGTCGCCCACGTGCTCCGGCACAATGATGGGTTGATCAGAAGCCACGGCCCGGAGTGACTTCTTGTCGAGATGGTCGAAGTGGGCGTGACTCACAAGAACCAGATCGATCGCAGGAAGTTCGTGGATCTCAAGCCCCGGCTCCTTAAGCCTCTTGATGACCTTCAGCCACTTGGCCCAGTTGGGATCGATCAGGATGGAATGTTCGGGAGTCTGGATCAGGAAGGAGGCATGACCGATCCACGTAATGGCCAGCTCTCCTTCGGAGAGTTGGGAAAGCTCTGGCAATTTTGTCGGGGAGGAAACAACCTCCCTAGCCGAAAAGAGAGAGGGGATGATGACCTCGGTGAGGAAGTTGCGCTTATGCCACCCCTCCCCGAGCTTCATCGAGACATGATGTTCAGGTTTTGACTTTGACTGCGGCTTTGACTTGGTCCGCATAGCAACCCTCTTCTTGATATTCTCGGTTCCTTGCTTGAGAAGTTTTTTGACCATGCTCGCCTCGATTATGTCATAGAAAGAGTGGATGAGAACTGCCGAAAAGCAAATGCTGCGTGAGCGGATGAAAATAATCTCTGATGAGAGGTCTTTGCTTTTACCGTTCGAAGCCGATGCTTCTTTTATAAAAAATATTCTCGAGCTGGATGGGTGGAAAACTTCCTCTTCCGTACTTCTCTTCGCTCCTATCGAGTGGGAGCCCGATCCCATGGAGCTCATCAGCGCCGCACCGGAATATTCCTTTCTCTTCCCGAGAATCGCGGGGGATCATCTGGAAATCCACAGGATGAGCCCAAGAAGCCTCTGGATCACCGGGTCTTATGGCATCAGAGAACCGGACCCCGTAAGCTGGGATCAAGCCGCGCTCTCCGAGGTTGATCTGGCTTTAATACCGGGCCTGGCATTCGATTCGAAGGGCGGACGACTTGGGCGGGGGAAAGGATTTTACGACCGTCTGCTCGGTCACCCAGAGTTCCGAGGTATCAAGGTAGGGCTTGCCTGGGATTGGCAGATCGTGGCTGAGGTACCATGCGATCGTGATGACATTCCCATGGACTTCGTTGTCACTCCGGGAAAGATCCATCAGGCTGGGAGCACGTTGGACAAACTGGAAGAAAGAGGATAATTCCTAGTAGCTATTACCTTATGGCCTACCCCGAACTTCCCACATCTTTTCAGAAGAAAGTCTGCTGGGCAGCCTTGACGGCCGTGGCGGCCTTGGCATTCACCTCGGTCATTCTACTCGCAGGCTGGAGCATCGTTTCCGCATGCGGCTATTTGAAGCCGGTCTTGACCCCAATCGCGATCGCGGCCGTGCTCGCTTATCTGTTAACTCCCGTCGTGGGTTTGCTCTGCAAATGGAGAATTCCACGCACCTGGTCCGTGGTCATCGTCTTTGTCCTTTTCAGCGCGGGCCTCGCACTCATCGGCATCACAGTCGCCCCTGCCCTCGAGCATCAAGGGAGTATTTTTGCCAGTCGCATCCCCTCTTACAGTCAGAGCATCAGCTCTCTGGCCAAACAATCAGCTGCCGAACTCCAGAAACTGGCAGCCCTGAAAGATAGTGCAATAACAAGCAATCATCCCGGGATCGCCACACATACACCTATCTTTCCGCTCGAAGATCTGACGCCCGATCGGATCAAACTCTACGGGATCGAGCTTGCCAGCAATGGCCTTGCCTGGGTGCAGGAGAAACTACCAACAATTGCCTCTGCCACCGGAACATTTCTCCAAAAAAGCATCGGAGGTGTTTTCGGTATCCTCGGGTTCCTACTGAGTCTGATTCTGGTGCCAGTTTTCCTCTTCTTTTTCCTTCTGGAGTCACCGGAGATCGGGGCCAATTGGAGCCGCTATCTTCCTCTTCGGGCTTCTCCACTCAAGGAGGAGATCGTCTCGCTCTTCAATGAGATCAATGACTATCTGATCCACTTCTTCCGCGGTCAACTTCTGGTCAGTCTTATCGATGGAGCTGTCGTCGGTATGGCCTTGTTCCTGATCGTCCATCTCGATTTCTCTTTCCTGATAGGACTTATGGTCGGGATCCTCTGCCTGATTCCCTACCTCGGCATGGTCCTCTGTCTGCTCCCGGCACTGCTGATTGCTTTGGCTCAGTACGGGGACTTGTGGCATCCGACACTCGTGCTGATTGTCTTCCTAGTGGCTCACAACCTGGACGGGATCTTTATCTCTCCAAAAATCATCGGCCAATCTGTCGGCCTGCATCCTATGACCGTAATCATCTCGGTCTTTGCCTGGACGATCGTCTTGGGAGGTCTGCTTGGTGCCTTACTTGCCGTCCCCCTCACCGCCACGCTGAAAGTACTGCTACGTCGCTACTTCTGGGATCGTCCACCTGTCCAGCCAGTCCAGCAATCCTTAAAGATTGAAGGAATGATCGAGGAGACAGTCCAAAAAAGACCTCCACGATGACCGTGGAGTTGCCTCTCTGATTAATCAGGCAGCGGCGGGGGGAGCTCGGAAATCCGCTTCACCAGTCCCAGCTTTTTGTAGAAACAGCAGATCAGAAATCCTGCGATACCTCCCCCAAGATGGGCGAGATGCCCGATCTGGCGCTCGATTCCCAAGAGCCAGAAAAGCAGGGATGCCACGATGACAAGCCATCCGAGTGTAGAGGCTTTCATTTTCACGGGAAGGATGAAGAAAATAAGTGCGGTGATCTGCAAGTTTGGAAAGAGAGTTCCGAAGCCTACCAAGAGGGCACAGACCGAACCGGATGCCCCTACCAGATCAACACTGCCTGGCGTCACAAGGGTCTGCAGTACCCCTCCGAACACAGCCCCCGCTAGATAAAGAAAGAAGTAACGGAGAGGTCCGAGCAACTCTTCTAGGAGTGGACCCGTGAACCATAGTGCCACCATGTTCACCGCAAGATGCAACAGGTTGCCATGAAGAAACGCGTGCGTAACCAACTGCCACCATCCCCCACCCGCCAATCCATCTCTACTCAGCGCCAAATAAGGAAAGAGCGAACAATCAAAAAAGAATCTAAAGAGCTCTTCCGAGAAAAACAGCGTGAGGTTGATCCCGAAGAGGATCGCGGTGACAGGAGAGCGACGCAGGCGTTCCATCGATCCAGGAAGAGCAATCAGCGCGACTTTGCTGCTGGCGCAAGAACAGGAAGCGCCGCCGGTCGAAGGGAAAATTTCAACGGGAGATACCCGACCATTTCGCCATCGAGTTCATACGGGACAGGCTCTTCGGAAGAGAGCTCGAGAGAGGAAGTCTGGAAATACTCCACGTCCTTCAGTTCCGTATGCTGCCCCACCAGAATGGCATGCATGTAGCGGAGGAGATCCCAGGGACTCTGGCTTTGGAAAACGAGAACATCCAGCAGGCCATCCATCGGCGATCCCTGTCGGAACATTGTAAAAGGACCGCCGTAGAAGCGCCCATTCCCCAGCAAGACAAAGGATCCCGTCCTTAATGCCCCGTCATGGCTTTTGAGCGTTATGGGAGGTGGCTTTTGCCCTGCCACCTGCGCAAGCGAGAGAAGATAACTAAGGGGGCCGAGGGCCTTCTTTGATTCTCTCGTCGTTCGCCTCACCACCTCCGCGTCGAGTCCCACTCCGGCCAATTGGACAAAACAGCGCTCAACTCCCTCCGAGAAGCAGATTGGAAGATCGAGATAGCGAACCTCACCATTCATGATGATCTCCCAAGCCTTCTCCAGTGCATTCATCGGAATGCCAAGTTCGACAGCAAAAACATTCATGGTGCCGACGGGGAGAATGCCCAGCGTGACGTCCTTACCGCCCGCGCTCATAATGCCGTTCATTACTTCGTTGATGGTGCCATCTCCTCCAGCGGCGACAATCGTTGAGAAACCCTCTGCCACGGCATTCCTTGCAATCTGTTCCGCATCTCCCGGCATGGTGCTCAGACGCATTTCCACATCCCCGGAAATTTCACGGATTCGTTCGGGGAGACGCCCTGCCTTGTCGCTGTGGGCTGCTGGATTAAGGATGATGAGGAGATTCTTCACGCTTCACAATTGCTACAGGACACCTAAGTTGGTCGTGTGCGTTCGATTGCCAAGCCCTTTCTTTTCTTGGGAACAATTCTTTTAGGGATTTTTTTGCTTCTGCTTCTTGCGGCGAACCTGACCCTGCAGCTCCCAGGAATCAAGGATCGGATACGCTCCACCCTAACCTCGTTCCTTGGCACTCCGATCTCCGTCGAGAGCTTCTTCCTGAATCCAGCGGGCGGCATCCGTCTCAGCAAGGTCACCGTAACCCCGACTGAACAGCTTGCCACGGCCTCCGCCGATTCGCTTACGATATATATCTCGTGGGCAGACCTGCTGAAGGGAAAGATCACACCGGAAGCCATCTCGCTGATACATCCGGTGGCCATCCTGAAACTCGGCTCAGGTAGCACACCAATCGCACCGAAACTTCCTGCTCTCACCAGCCAGACACTAATTACCACTCCTTCCGCGAGGGGGATCACCGTATCTTCCTCTCCTGCCGAACAACCCCAGCAGCCTCAGAGTAACAAATCAGATCTCCCTCCCAACCTTGCCTCGTTGCTATCTCGCCTCTCGATCCAGCACGGCGAATTTTCCCTCCTTGATGAGGCTTCTCATCCGGTATTGCGTCTCAACGATCTGAACGCACATCAGAAAAAAGGGAAAATGAAAATCATGGCGACATCGGCCGTCATCAGCGACTCACTGATTGTCCACGATCTTGCAGCAAATGCAGAAGCCACATCAAAAACGAATGGAGCGACTCTTATGCTGGAAAATATCTCTGCAATGATGGGAGACGGTCGCATCACCGGTGCTCTCCGATGCGAACTACCCCCAAGTTCACCCGACTATAACTGCTCCATCCAACTCTCTGGAGCCGGTCTGAGAAAATTACTTGGGGACGCCTCTCTCGGGTCACCCAATGCAGAAGGACAAATCGACGGGGATCTCATGTGTACAGGCACAGCTGGAATCGGAGCCACCATGACAGGTAAGGGATCCCTCCGGTGTAAAGAAGCCGTGATCGAGCCCGTGGCCTTCCTGAAACAGATCGGCCAACTTCTCAATGTGGATGAACTGAAACTACTGAAGCTCGCCGAGGGCCGTTGTCTTTTTCGTATCGATCAGGGACATGTCGTGATCGACGAACTTTTCCTGCGTTCGGCAAACCTAATCCTTGCCGCCAAGGGCCCCCTCCAGCCCTCCGGGGAGCTCAATCTCGACTCTCGACTACTCTTTAATGAAAAACTCACCGGACGCCTGCATGGCCTGCTGGGATCACAGCTGAGCCCGGCCCCTGAACCGGGTTATTCCCAAGTAACCTTCCATGTGTCAGGTCCAGCTTCCAATCCAAGGACGGATCTTATCGAGCGTCTTACCGGCATACATCTCGGCGGGAATCTGGGCGGACTAGGAGGCCTCCTTCAGGGTCTTTTCGGTAAACCTGCTCCCCAGGCACCGGCAATGCCTCAGCCGGCACACTAAGAATCAGGCATGCGTGTGATTGCAGGCTCGGCCGGAGGACTCTCTCTTCAGCCACCGGATAAAAATACCAGACCAACAATGGATCGGGTGCGTGGAGCTATCTTCTCCTCACTGGGTGAACGCGTTCCCGAGGCTCGTGTTCTTGATCTCTTTGCCGGAAGCGGTGCCCTAGGTATCGAGGCGCTGAGCAGGGGAGCTGCCTCAGCAACCTTTGTGGAACATCTAGGACCGACGGCAGGCCTGATCCGAAAGAATCTCCAATCAACCCGACTCGATCGACTTCCTACAACCGTTCAGCAGATGGATGCCTTTCGTTTCCTGGATCTCTATGTTGAGGAAGAAGGATTCGACCTGATCTTTGCCGATCCTCCTTATCTTAAGGATACAAGACCTTCGGCCGGAGATGTAACCAATCTGGCCGATAACCTGCTTAGTCATCCGAATATGCCAAAGGCACTTGGTGTCGAAGGACTCCTCATCCTCGAATGCGAACGCAGGCAGCCCCTTCCCTCACTCACCCCCTCCACTTCTTCAATACCGTGGGAGATCCTTTCCGATCGGAATTACGGCGAGTCCCGCATCCTGATCCTTCGCCGAGCATCATGAGAAGGGTTACCATCTTCTTCTACAATCTACTTTTTATTCCGATCCTGCTGATTCTTCTGCCTTGTTATCTCGTGCGCATCCGGAAACGGGGTGGGTATGGGAATAAGGCGCTCCAGCGCTTTGGTATCTTTGATAGGATAACTACGGCGCGGATCGGTCAGCAAAGAATCTGGATCCATGCCGTGAGCGTGGGAGAGGTCGGCATCGCACTGAAATTCGCCTCAAAGTTTCACCACCGGAATCCGGAATCACGCTTCCTCATTAGCACCACGACCTCCACAGGGCTCGCGATCCTTGAGCGATCCGCTTCCGACTGGCTGGAGCCGGTTGCCAATCCCATTGATTTCCCCTTTATCACCTCCCGCTTGATCCGGCATCTACGTCCCTCGGCATTCCTCATGGTGGAAGCCGATCTTTGGCCCAACCGTATCGCCGCCTGCAAATCCCTCGGCATACCCGTCGCCCTTCTTAATGCTCGTCTCTCATCCCGCTCAGAAAAACGCTTCCGAATGGCTCAGTCCTTCACGGCTCCTTTTTTCAACCAACTCGACCTGATCACGCTGACTGATCCTGCGGATGAAGCGCGATGGATCTCGCTGGGGGTAAAGCCTGCTCTGCTACACCTGACGGGCAATATCAAACATGACTCCTCTGATTGTCCCGCTGATTCGCGAGGTGGGGATTTCATTCTTGATTCGATCTTTCTAGCCGCCAGTACCCATCAGGGAGAGGAGCAGGAAATTGCCACAGCTTGGCTGACCATAAAAAAAGAATTCCCAAACCTACGTTTGGTCATCACTCCGCGCCATGTCGAACGCCGAGAAGAGATCCGCAGCACGTTAAAAAAACTCGAAATTCCATGCCGCCTTCGTTCTGAAGGCGGCGATCTTTCTGAGGATCCTCTGCTGCTCGACACCACCGGAGAACTGAGCTCCTGGTATCCCAGATCCACGATCGTGTTCGTCGGCAAGAGCCTTACCTGCTCGGTTAATCGCGGGGGTCAGAACATGATCGAACCTCTGCAGGCCGGTGCTCCCGTGCTGATCGGCGCACATACCGGCAACTTCGAACCGCTCGCCACACAACTCTGCGAAGCGGGCGCCGCAATCCGCGTGAACGACCAACAGGACATAATCGACTCGGTCCGATCGCTGCTGGGCAACGCAGAAAAAAGGACGACCATGATCGCCGCCTCGAGCACCATCCTTGCCCCTCACCAAGGGGCCACTGTAAAAAACTGCGAACTTGTGGAAAAACTTCTCCTCCGCCTTCAGTCCTCCGCATTTAGCCTTTAGCCTTTTTTTCTACTCCTCGCTGCCCTCCCAAAAGAGGCGAGCCGCCCCCGACCAGTCCCTCTCTGCAACCCTTGCCCTCGAGGCTTTGCCCATCCTCTTGCGAAGCTCTTCATTTTCAGCCAGTTGGCGTACTGCGTTTGTCAGGGCATCGAGATCGAGCCCCTTGGTGATTCTTCCATCCACTCCATCCTCGACAAGATCCTTCGGTCCGCCGACATCGGAGACGATCACGGGCAATCCACTGGCCTGAGCCTCGATAACCACATTCCCGAAGGTGTCGGTCGTACTGGGGAAAACAAAGAAATCGGCCGAGGCATAGGCGCTTGCAAGCTCCTCCTTGTGAAGGCTTCCGGTGTAGATTCCCTCCGGCAACAGTTCCTTCATCATTGCCGCATAGGGGCCGTCGCCGACGATCAGCGGACGGACCTTTACCCCAGCAGCCAGTAGACGTCGGAACGACGCGGCATAGAGATCGAGATTTTTCTCACGCGATACCCTGCCGACATAGAGGGCTCCCACCTCACCGTCACCGAGGCCACGTTTTTTCCAGAAATCAGATTTTCTTTTCTCGGGATGAAAGAGCCCCGTATCCAGACCGCGCGGCAGAATCTTGATTTTCTCAGGAGAAATCCCCCTGTCGATCCAGCACTGACGGTAATGGTCGGAATTCACATAGATAATGTCGAGCTGGGCATAGAACCAGTGCATATAGTTCCAGGTCAGTGATTCCATCAGGCCATCCTCAGTCAAGATGCGGACATACTCGGGGAAATCCGTGTGGTAGATACCCGCCGTTGGTAACCCTAATACGCGAGCGGCAGCTAGCGCGGCAAGTCCCACGGGACCCGGAGTGCTAATGATCACCTCGGTGAAGTTCTGCGTTTGCAGATGATCGATGATCTGAAGCAAAGGCGGGAAGCTCAGCTTCTGAAGTTCATACTCAGGCAACTCGAATTCCCCAATGGGTGGGAAGTTCTTGAGCGGAATTCCCGGGACGGAAACCTCGTTACGGGAAACCATCACCTCGATTTCCTTGTTATTGGCAATCAGGGCGCTGCTCATCCGCTGGATCGTCGTGGAAACGCCGTTCACGTCATCCAGTGTGTCTGTGAACCAGGCGCGGCGGGCATTGCGAAGTTCGGGCGGGATACTGCCGCGCATCACGAGGGAGGCATCACGGAGACGGGCTCTGGCAGGTGTCCGGAAGGCGTAGAGATACGGACTCAGCAGGGCGACCAGCGGGACCACCGGGCCGACCATCTGAATACTTTCGAGAAAGCGACCCTCCAGGAGCTGTTGCAGGAACTGAAGCGTCAGCCTGTAAGCAAGCCGGCTTGCCATCATGTTCGCCATGAGGAAGGCCCTCCGGCTGGGATCTTTTACCCCTTCAAGTTCCTTGCCGAGTTCGGCACGCATGGCGGGTTCATGAAGGGCACTGGAAAGCTCTTTCCAGAGAGAGCGCGGCCCCGGATTCGCAAGCTCGAAGATCTTGCCGCTGGCAATCCCTTGGGCCAGGAAGGCGAATTTCTCCCCAGCAGTGAAGGTTGTCGGATCACGTCCCTCCATGAACCGTGCGAAAGCCTTCTCAAGCAGACGAATCGTCGGCGAAGCCGCATGGCCGGCGAGACGCTCCTTGGCGTAGGAAAAAGCGACCTGGTAGGTATCGAGTGCGGCTCGTAGCGGTGTTCCTGTGATCCCTCGCGGCTCACTGCGGCCCTCGCGGAGATGAGCAAGGAGTTGTGCGATGTCACGAACCGGTGGAGTCTCCGTGTGAGCCGAGGCGGGGATCGTTGCTCCATGGTCATCGGATCCACCGAACCAGCCCTTCTTCCAGGACTCCTCATGGGTCGGCTGAAGACCCGTCATGGCGCTGAAGCGCTCGATATCTGAAACTTCAAGCGAGAACAGATACCGAGTCATCGTCGAGAGCAGACCTATTTCCCCGCCATTGATCCCCTCGAAATTACGGAAAAGCAGCGCCAGGCGCATCAGGTGAATGGGGCGCAGTTTGCCCTCTAGTCCATGCAGGCATCCGGCGACGCCGTGGGCGATGCCTTGAGCAGCCAGATACTGCTGAAGTTCATAGATGTTTGCCTTGAGACCCTGGATCTCCTTGTGCTGGCTCTCCGTGATACCCCAGACCAAGATCGACACACGGATTCCATCTTCCGGAAACACGGCCGTTACCGATTCGCTAATAAAGACCCTTGGCAGGTGCCCGACTTCCAAACAACCGTCGATCGAGTCATCATCGGTAAAAGTAAAGAAATCCATTCCGGCGAGTCGTAGCTTCTCAAGCAGTAGCTTCGGATCGGAAACACTGGCAGGCACGTTCAACCGACGGAAAAGCCATTCCGGAGAGCGGAGGCTGTGACGGGTATGAAGATGGAGGTCGACGAGGGCCATGGGATTTATACAGCGCTTCCTTTAATGTCCGCTACTGCGCCATTGGTCGAGCCATCTTGCGTAAGTAGTGACCCGGCGTTTCTCGACAGCCCTACAGATACAGGCAAGCGCATGGTCGCGGATCGACTGATGGTCCCAGTCGGGAGGATGAAGTCCGATCCGAAGCAAGGGTGCAGACTTTAGACGCTTAGCGAGGAACTCATTCCAGAGAAGACTGACTCCTCGGCGCCACGGAGCCCTCACGCTGTAGACCATGCTTCGGGCGTGGAATGATCGTCTTTCTTTGCAGTCAATCACCTCACCGATCCGGGTGGTGTAGTCGAACCCCATCTCCCTGACCGTCACCTCGGCCTCGTTCCCAAGTAGCCAGGCCGGCGCAATGAATCCCGTGGGAGTGATGCCACATGCCGCAAGCGCCTCTTTGCCCTGGATTAGCAACGCAGTGGCCTCTTCCCGCGTCAGATCATGGAACTCCCCCTCCCCTGCGGTATAGGATCGGGTGATTATCTTCGTTACCAGGCCCTCTCCCTGTTTTGTCGGCCTCAGATGATAAAATCCATGCAGTACTGCCTCGTGTTTGCACTCCTGTCCTTGCCCTGTGACATCCCGTAGCCACTCTGAGAACTCCGGATCGGAATCAATCCTTCCCTTGTGATGATGGTCCGGGATCACAAGCAGGGAAGTCACAGACACTCCCACAGCCTTAAGATCCTTAAGCATCCCGACAACCCGTTCCCAGGTCACGGTAGAGACATCGTGAATTGAAACCACCAATGATGGATCCAATTTTTCCTTCATGGTTAAAGCAAGCCAATCAGCCGGTGTGAGGTGTTCAGTTTGCATTGGCCGCAGGGTGTGTTATCTGATGTAGTCAATAGCTTCACGCAATGCCAGACGAGACACCCGATTCCCCAAACAGCAATTCCTCCAAGCCAAAGCGCCCCCCCGGCGCTCCAGAGCCTCAATTCAACTGGCGCGGTCTGCTCCTATTCGCGATTGCTTTCGCCCTCATCGGCGGTGCCTTCCTGTTCCGGGGCACCAGCATGGTCGCGACGGATGAGATCACCCTGCCGAAATTCGAAAGCCTACTCAAGGAGGGTAAGATCATCTCCACCCAAGATAAGCCGATGGAGCTGGTCATCGAGGAGGGGCGCAATACCCAGTACCTCTCCGGCTATTATCGGAAAAAAGCAGTTCCTCCAGCCACCGAGGAAATCCCGACCCCTTTCAAGACCTCAGTCTACATGCCCTTCAACGGCACGACCCTGGAGAAGGAACTCGCAGCAGCTGGCATCACTCCGGACGTCCGTCCAGAATCGAACATGCTGGCCTCGACCATCCTGAATATCCTGCCTATTGCCCTCTTCCTCGTCGTCCTCTACTTCTTTTTCAGGTCTCAGATCAAGATGGCAGGTCGCGGCGCCATGAACTTCGGCAAGAGCAAGGCCAAGATGCTCGCCAAGGAGAAGAATAAGATCACCTTTAAGGACGTCGCCGGTGTTGAAGAGGCAAAGGACGAGGTTCAGGAGCTTGTGGAATTCCTCAAAGATCCCAAGAAATTCCAAAAACTGGGCGGTCGCATCCCTAAGGGTGTCCTCATGATCGGTGCACCCGGCACTGGCAAAACTCTGCTAGCCCGAGCCATTGCCGGCGAAGCCGATGTCCCCTTCTTCAACATCAGCGGTTCGGACTTTGTCGAAATGTTTGTCGGTGTCGGAGCCTCGCGCGTCCGTGACATGTTCGAGCAGGGGCGTAAGAATGCCCCCTGCCTCATCTTCATCGATGAGATCGACGCCGTCGGCCGTCACCGCGGCCATGGAGTCGGCGGCGGACATGATGAGCGCGAGCAAACCCTCAACCAGCTCCTGGTCGAGATGGACGGATTCGACGCGCAGGATGGCGTCATCATCATCGCCGCCACCAACCGCCCCGATGTCCTTGATCCAGCCTTGCTGCGTCCGGGCCGCTTCGATCGTCAGGTCACCGTAAGCCTCCCCGACGTGAAGGGCCGTGAGGAGATCCTTCGCGTCCATGCAAAGAAGGTGAAACTCTCCGAATCTGTGGACCTCAGCCTGATTGCTAGAGGCACCCCCGGTTACTCCGGCGCGGAACTCGCGAATGTCCTCAATGAAGCAGCCCTCATGGCTGCCCGTAAGGGGCAGGCATCGATCGAACAGCCCGATCTCGAAGAGGCACGTGACAAGGTTCGCTGGGGCAAGGAGCGTCGCAGCATGGCAATGAGTGAGCAGGAAAAAACCTCTACCGCCTGGCATGAGGCAGGCCATGCCCTGCTCAATGTGGTGATCGACCATACCCACCCGCTTCACAAGGTCACCATCATCCCGCGTGGACAGTACCTTGGAGCCACCATGTATCTTCCCGAGGGTGACAAGTACTCGACGCAACGTAAGGAGGCCCTCGCCATGTTGATCATGACCATGGGTGGACGCATCGCGGAAGAGATGTTCACCGGGGATGTTTCCAACGGTGCTGCCGGCGACATCGCCCAGGCAACGAAACTCGCACGTCGCATGGTCTGCGAGTGGGGCATGAGCAACCTTGGCATGATCCGCTTCAGTGATGAAAATGAACTTGTCTTCATGGGGCGTGACGCAGGACGCTCGCGCGAATACAGCGAATCCACAGCCCAGCAGATCGACAGCGAGGTCAAGCGCCTCATCGACGACGCCTACCGTCAAGCCACCGAGGTACTTGAGGCCCAGAAAGAGAAGGTTAAGCTGATCGCTCATGCCCTGTTGGAATTCGAAACCCTCGAGGGATCACAGGTTCAGGATTTGATCGATCTCGGCTACATGCGCAATCCGCCCGTGATCGCCCAGAAACCGCCTCCGCTCCCTCCTCCACCTTCGAATACCCCCTCCGCTGAGGTAACCAAACCGATCGAGCCTGACTATCCGACGGGTGGCTTGGCGGCCCCGGTTCCGGCTTGAAATTACCTCCTCTCCTCAGCAGGTACAGTCGCATGAAACGCCATCTTCCTCTCCTGCTGCTCGTGGGTCTCTTCGGATCCGCAGTTACCGCGACAGCCCACACCTCACAGTTCCATTCTCAGGATATGGCGGGAGCGTCCTGGGCCGGTTTCCTTCATCCTCTGACCGGGCTTGATCATCTTCTTGTCATGGTGGTCGTGGGCCTCTGGGCCGTTCAGATCGGCGGTCGCGCCCTTTGGCTTCTGCCCTCCTCCTTTGTCGGCTCCATGATGATTGGAGGCGCCATGGGCCTGGGCCTCTGCGGAGTCCATCAAACTTTTGTCGAGCATGGCATCCTCGCTTCTATTGTCATGCTCGGTGCAGCCCTCGGCATGGCGTGGAGGCCCTCCCTGCTGATTTCCTCGCTCTGCGTCGGTGCAGCAGGAATCTGTCATGGTTATGCCCATGGGTCGGAGATGCCATCGGGAGCACTTCCTATCATGTTCTTTGTTGGCATAGTAATCGCCACATCATTGCTCCATGCATGCGGCGTGGGCGGAGGATTTCTCTTTCGAAATCAAAAATTCGCGATACTGATGCGGACGGCTGGACTCTTCCTCATCGCTTTTGCGGTCTACGACTTCTATTTTCCGGTTTAATATCGGAATCTAACCGAGTCATCACGGGACACCTCGGTTCATTACAGGACTGTACGGACTTTCCCTTTCGGGGAGGTATCCGTAAAGTTAGACTTCACTTATGAAGGGAAACCCACTTCTCCGGCTTGGCATTGTTCTGCTTGTGCTCGCGGCGGTTCTCTGGCCGGTTTGCCGCCTGACACTGCACAGGGCCACTCCGCAAGCAGTGATGCCGATAACAAACTCAACGGAGACCGACACATCCTCTACTCCGGATGCCTCTGATCTCTTGAAGCTGGGAAAGAGGCCGACACTGCGAGCCACACTGCTCCTCCATGCAGCCCCCTCGCCACAGCATTGTCTGATCACTCAGGCTGGAAGGAAACTGCTCACAAAGAACGATCAGATCTCCCCGGGCGAATACCGAGCCGCAATTGAGATAACCAAAGGCGAGGATCTCCTAGTCTCCGCAGATTGGGGCGACGAAGAACCTCATGCCCTGCGTCTTGAGGTATTGGTTCATGGCTATCAGGCACCGCTTGAAAAGAGCTTCTGGGCCCAGAAAACCCTCGAGGACACTCTTCCTCTACCCAAGTCCTTCCTGCCATGAGCACACCGCACCATGAGAGGGAGCCGATGCTCCGCATCGAGGATCTGACGGTGAGTTATCACCGGGTTCCCGCGATCCATCACCTCTCGCTCTCACTCGGCTTCGGACATTGCGTAGGTCTTTTCGGTCCCAATGGTGCCGGCAAGTCGACACTTCTGAAATCTGTTGCCGGATTGTTAAATCCGGAAACGGGTCGCATCCTCATTGAAGGAATCGCCATTGACCAAGCGGCCTCCCTTATCGCTTACCTTCCCCAGCGAGAATCGGTGGACTGGGATTTTCCTGTGACAGTGCGCGGACTTGTCGAGATGGGACGCTATCATCAGGTCGGCCTTGTCGGATCGTTTTCCCAACGCGATCAGACGGCCGTTGAGGAGGCTCTAGAACTTTTTAACCTGACACCGCTGGCCCGCCGCCAAATCAAGGAACTCTCGGGAGGTCAGCAACAGCGCGCTTTCCTTGCACGCGCCTGGGCTCAGGAGGCCGACCTCTACCTTCTCGACGAGCCATTCGGTGGACTCGATCGTACCAGCGCCGCGGCCCTAGCCTCCGCCTTGGGTACTCTCCGTGAGCGAGGCAAACTCCTGCTAGTCTCACACCATGCCCTGGCAGAAGCAGAGTCCCTCTTCGACACTGCTATCCTACTCAACGGAGAGCTGGTTGCCTGCGGTCCCACATCGGAAGCCCTCAGTCCTCAAAATCTAGAGTGCGCCTATGGCACGGCGATCTACTCCGGGGCTCATTATCATTCCTGACGATGAACTGGTTATTCCATTTTCTCTCCTTGCTAGTGGAGCCGTTCAGCTATTCGTTCATGCAACGAGCGCTTCTCTCCTGCGCGCTGATCGGATTCACAAACGGATTTCTCGGGACTTTCATCATTCTGCGGCGCCAGGCCCTGCTGGCAGATGCGCTCTCCCATTCCCTCCTGCCCGGCCTTGCTTTGGCAGCAATGATCGTCGGCCTTTCCCCGGGGGGACTGCTTCTGGGAGGATTGATTGCTGCCCTCTTCGTGGCGCTGGGAGCACAGGTCATGGCAAGAAACTCACGCCTTAAGGAAGAGACCGCCGTCGCCTCGCTCTACATCATCGCTTTCGCACTCGGAATCGTTTTGATCCGTTTTGCCAAGGTAAAGGTCGATCTAACCCATTTTCTTTTCGGTAATATCCTGGGTGTCGGTAATGGCGACCTCTGGATTGCCTACGGAGCAGCCTTTTTAACGCTCGCCACCCTTGTACTCTTCCAGCGTCCTCTACTCCTGACCCTGTTCGATGTGACGGTGGCTCAGGCCTCTGGCGTCAGGGTGCGATGGGTGGAGACGGGTCTGCTGGCACTGACCGTTCTAGGTCTGGTTGCCTCACTACAAGCTGTGGGAGTCCTTCTCTCGCTGGGCCTTCTGATCATTCCCGCGGCAACATCCTACCTGTTGACTGATTCATTCAACAGAATGCTCTGGGGTGGCGCTTTTCTCGGGATGATATGCGCCGTGGGAGGACTCGTTATCTCCTTCTTTGCCAATATTCCCTCGGGCCCATGCATCGTGATGCTGATGGCCCTGTTTCTGGGGGCCGCGTATCTCTTTTCTCCTCGATACGGAGTACTTTTCAAACTCATCAGAGGTCGCCACTACCATGAAGAATCTCTGGAGCGGTGGGAAGGCCATCAGGGGCATGACCACCAGGTTCCAGGAAAGGAATCCAAGCCATGACCGAATCATCACGCCCCTCTAACTCCGCACCCATCGGTGTTTTTGACTCCGGCATCGGCGGACTGACCGTTGTCTCGGAACTCCGACGAGCCCTTCCGCTGGAGCGAATCCTCTATGTTGGGGATACGGCACGCGTTCCGTACGGAGGCAAGAGCGCCGAAACCGTGACGCGCTACAGTCGTGAAATCTCCGACCTACTTATTGCCGAGGGTGCCAAGATGATTGTCGTTGCCTGCAATACCGCCTCCGCCCTGGCCGTTCCCTCAATTGCCCCCAATTATCTTGTTCCCATGGTCGGCGTGCTGGAACCAGGTGCCGCGGCCGCCGTTAAGGCGACACGAAGCGGAAGGATCGGGGTGATCGGAACACGGGCCACCATTGCGAGTGAGGCCTACACGAAGGCGATCCAACGACGAGATCCTGAGCTTTCCGTACATGCTATCGCCTGCCCCCTCTTAGTTCCCCTGATCGAGGAAGGACTACTCGACGACGAGATCACTGAGGCAATCCTACGTCGCTACCTAATGCCGATGCTGGCGGAAGGCATCGACACATTAGTGCTCGGTTGCACCCATTACCCGCTGCTGAAGGGAGTGATCGCCAGAATTTGTGGCCCCGAGGTATCACTGGTGGACTCTGCGGAAAACTGCGCCCTTGCAGTCAAAGGACTGCTGGATTCCGATCCCGCCACAGAATTATCTCCGAGACTCGATATCCTACTCACTGATTCCTCCGAAGGGTTCCTTCGGATCGCAGAAAAGTCCCTTGATCTCACGATTGATTCTCTCTCGGTCAGACGGGTGGGTAATTAGAATCAAACATCATGACACGGAAACAACGCGCGGAGGAACTAGCCCGGGAACTTCCTAGGATCTACCCGACAGCCCACTGCGAACTCGATTATAAGAACCCGCTGGAGCTCCTCGTCGCCACGATTCTCTCCGCCCAGTGCACCGATGTTCGAGTCAACATAGTGACTAAAGAACTCTTCAAACGCTGCAAAACCGCCGACGATTATGCTGCCATACAGCAGGAGGAACTTGAGGAAATCGTCCGCTCCACAGGATTCTACCGAAACAAGGCCAAGTCACTCCGCGGCATGGGAACAGCCCTAGTGGAACGCCACGCTGGAAAAGTCCCCTCCACTATGGCAGAGCTCTCCGCCATTCCCGGGGCAGGGCGCAAAACGGCAAATGTTGTTCTCGGAAACGCTTTTGACATCAATGAGGGTATCGTCGTTGACACCCATGTCGGCAGACTTTCCCTGCGACTCGGCCTCACGACGAACAGTGATCCCGTGAAGGTCGAGCAGGATCTGATGAAGCTCTTCCCTCAGGAGCAATGGACACTTCTCTCCCATTGGCTGATCTGGCATGGACGCCGCCGCTGCAGGGCCCGCAATCCCGACTGCAAGGAATGTGAACTGCGTAGTCTTTGCCCGAGCGTCGATAGTCCAGACCGCCTCCTGAAAAAATAAACTGCCTCTCAGTCCCTCAGTCTTTCCAAAGAAAGAGGAGTGAAGTCAGAACCCCGCCGCTCGCGTAGAGCATCCAGGTTTGGGAAACCACATAGGGAAAACCCATGATAGCAACTGCCAGTAGCATCGTTTTGAAAGAGGACTGCTTCTTCCCGTAAACGAACGCCCCCAATCCGATCGCCCCGAAGAGGATCTGACCAAACAAGTTGGCGGCGGTGAAGGTCACGCCTTCTTCACAAAACAAGCTTTGAGGCCAACGGACATCCCATCGACCTTGCAGGAAATCTCATGATCGCCCTCACCTAGCTTGATGGGCTTGGACTTGGATCCCCCCTTGAGGACGGAGGCGCCCCCTAATTTGAGGTCCTTGATCAGGACGACACAGTCGCCGTCAGCCAACACAACCCCGTAGGCATCTTTGACGATGCGTGGACCATCAGCCACTTCCTCCTCTGGGGCTTTATTCCATTCAAAGCCACAGGTGACGCACTCCAATTTATCGTGGTGGGCTATCACCTCCTCCATCGTGCACTCAGGGCAGGCGAGCTCGCCCATCAGAGCTTTGCGATGATTGCGTTCAGAGTTTGGCTAGGACGGAGCGCTGCATTGGCCTTCACATCGTCGGGTAAGTAGTAGCCGCCGACGTCGATGGACTTGCCCTGCACGGCGTTGAGTTCTGCAACGATCTTTTCCTCGTTTGCCGTTAGTTCCCCGGCGATGGGAATAAAGAGCGCATGCAATTCGGAATCCTGCGTCTGAGCAGCAAGGGCCTGAGCCCAGTAGAGAGCGATGTAGAAGTGGCTGCCACGGTTATCGATGGTGCCGAGCTTACGACCCGGTGACTTGTCATTCTCGAGGAACTTGCCGGTCGCCGCATCGAGAGTCTCGGCCAGGACCTTGGCCTTGGCGTTACCGAAGGTTTCGGCGATGTGCTCAAAGGAGGGGGCAAGGGCGAAGAACTCGCCTAGGGAATCCCAGCGGAGGTAGTTATCTTCCAGGAACTGCTGCACATGCTTGGGTGCGGAGCCGCCCGCACCCGTCTCGAAGAGGCCACCACCATTCATAAGCGGGACGATGGAGAGCATCTTGGCGCTGGTGCCGACCTCTAGGATCGGGAAGAGATCTGTCAGATAATCGCGCAGCACATTGCCTGTAACCGAGATGGTGTCCTTACCTTGGACGATCCGCTCGAGACTAAGCTTGCAGGCCTGGGCAGGAGGAAGGATACGGATGTCAAGACCCGTCGTATCATGGTCGGCAAGATAGGTCTTCACCTTGGCAATGATCGCGGAGTCGTGAGCTCGCTTTTCGTCCAGCCAGAAGATGGCTGGATCCCCGGTGGCGCGAGCGCGGTTCACGGCTAGCTTCACCCAATCCTGGATCGGGGCATCCTTTGTCTGGCAGGCGCGCCAGATATCCCCCTGCTCGACGGCGTTCTCAAGCAGCACCTTGCCGGAGGCATCCGTGACACGGACGACGCCATTTTCGGGGATCTCGAAGGTCTTGTTGTGCGAGCCGTATTCCTCTGCGGCCTGGGCCATGAGACCGACATTGGGAACGGAGCCCAAGGTCTTGGGATCGAGAGCACCCTGCTTCTTGCAGAAATCAATGACTGCCTGATAGACGCCCGCATAGCAGCTATCAGGAATGACGGCGAGGGTGTCCTGAGTCTTGCCTGCGGCATCCCACATCTTGCCTCCGGCACGGATCATGGCTGGCATCGAGGCATCCACAATGACGTCGCTCGGGACATGGAGATTGGTGATTCCCTTGTCAGAATTGACCATGGCAATCGCCGGTCCATTGGCTAGAGCATGTTGAATGTCGGCCTCGATTGCGGCCCTCTGTTCAGCGGGCAGCGTCTCGATCTTGGCGACGAGATCCCCGAAGCCATTCTTGAAATCGACTCCCAGCTCCTGAATCACCATAGCGTGCTTGGCGATCAGGTCCTTGAAGAAGACCTCGACTGCATGGCCGAAGATAATCGGGTCCGAGACCTTCATCATCGTCGCCTTCATGTGGAGGGATAAGAGGACTCCATCCGCTTTTGCTTTCGAGATCTGCTCACTGAGGAAAGCGACTAGGGCCTTCTTGCTCATCACCGTGCTATCGATGATCTCACCGGCCTTAAGTGGGGTTTTCTCCTTGAGAATTGTTGTACTGCCGTCAACTCCCACGAACTCGATCTTCACATCGGTCGCTGAGGGAATGGTCGTCGACTTCTCGTTCGAGAAGAAGTCGTTCTTCCCCATGGTGGCGACGCTGGTCTTGGAATCGGGGCTCCACTCACCCATGGAGTGGGGATGCTTGCGAGCGTACTGCTTGACAGCCTTCGGCGCGCGACGGTCTGAGTTCCCCTCGCGGAGGATAGGATTGACGGCACTGCCCTTGATCTTGTCGTAGCAGGCACGGATCTCTTTTCCCGCCTCTGTCTGCGGAGTGTCGGGATAATCGGGCAGCTTGTAGCCCTTCGACTGCAGTTCGGCGATTGCCGCCTTCAGCTGGGGAATCGAGGCGCTGATGTTCGGGAGCTTGATGATGTTCGCCTCGGGGCGAAGCGTCAGGGCTCCCAATTCAGCCAGAGCGTCAGCGATTTTCTGATCCTCGGTCAGGAAATCGGGGAAAGCCGCTATGATGCGACCTGCCAAGGAGATGTCGCGGAGTTCCATGGCGATCCCGGCGTGCTTCGTGAAAGCCTGAACAATCGGCAGGAAAGAATAGGTGGCCAGGGCGGGGGCCTCGTCGGTCTTGGTGTAGAAAATGGTGGGCTTGGACATGATGGCGTAGAGAATAAGTGAAGCGTTGGACTGTTGAAGAGTTAAAAGGCGATAGAATAGAAAAAGGAAGGGTCTTATGTAGTTGATGGGGTGCTGATGGGGTATAAGTCCCTAATCAGCAATGAAGAACAGATATTCAAAAGGTGCGCACGTTTCTGAGGCCC
>JAPJNA010000062.1 GCA_026461395.1 Chthoniobacterales bacterium
AGGCAAAGGTCAGGATCAGAAAGATCAGCAGCAGAAAGACCAGGGTCAGCCCACTCCCACACCGACTCCTTCCTCCCAGCAAAAGCCAGGTCAGTCCCAACAACCTGGTGACGAGAAGCAGGCTGGGCATGGGGCTCAACCGACTCCTACTCCTACCCCGGCACCTGCTTCCTCTCCCGGGAAAGAGCAGGGCTCCAATGGATCTTCCCCACAGGAACAGAAAAAAGCCGAGCAGGAGAAGCAAGCTGCCGAGGCTGCAGCCGCTGAAGAAGGAAAGGATGGCAAGATGAGCCCGAATCAGGCTCGGGCTCTTCTACGCTCGGTACAGGACGAAGAGGCGCACCAGCTGAGCAACCAGCAAAATCGAGCGGTGGAACAACCACTGCGTGATTGGTAGCATGAGCATGAGCACGAGAATGAGTATGAGTATGAGCAAACGCACTGCCATGAGATCGTCCATGATGCCTTTCCGAATTATCAGCCGCGCTGCAGTCATACTGCTTCTGCTGACGGGAGCCTTGGTCTCCGTGCGTCTCAACGCGGCGGATGTCTCGGTGAGTTCCGTGCTTTCCCGTGCACAGATTAGCCAGGGGGAGATGGCGGAGCTGCAGATCAAGGTTTCCGGAGCCCAGCAGGCCGATGTGCCCCAGCAGATCCAGGCGGACGGACTCCAGATCCGTCTCACGGGTCAATCAACACAGGTTCAGATGGTGAACTTCAAGGTCTCCTCGTCCGTCGTTTACAGCTACATCGTGATGCCCCTTCGTACCGGGAGTTTCATTATCCCCGGTGCCTCAATAACAGCCGACGGACGCCAGTTCCGCACTCCGGAGCTTTCTTTCAAGGTCGATGATGCCAAGGCCCAGTCTGTCGATCCATCCTCTGGTTCTCCTCAGTCCGCCCAAGGAATCCAGCCCCCCGGGATTCCGATGCCCGGATTTCAGCAACAGCGGGCTCGTCCGCTTCAGCAGCGCCCTGACGATGGACGGCTTGCCTTCGGCGAGATCAACTGCCCCAAGAAGACGCTCTTTGCCGGCGAGATGACGCCCGTTGAAATTCGCTACTATTTCGACGCCCGATATCCCGTGCAGGTGCGTGGACGAGTGGACTTCGGATGCGAAGGAATTCTTGTGGAGCGTTTCCCCGACCCGAAGCAAACCCGCGAGGACCGTGACGGGATCACCTACAATGTCCTGACCTTCCATTCCCTCCTCTCCGCGGTGAAGCCCGGCTCTCTGGATGTCGCCCCCGCCAAGCTCGACTGCGAGATCGAGATGCCTGGCGCGCTACCCCCCGGATTTGATGACCCCGTCTTTCGGCAGTTGATGGGAGGTCAAGGGGGTATCAGCCAGCAGAAGCCTGTGACCGTCAAGACATCCGCCCTGCATCTCGAGGTTCTTCCTTTGCCTAAAGAGGGCCGGCCCGAATCCTTCGCCGGCGCGGTAGGCCAGTTTGACATCGACTCGATCGTCAGCAACCCCCATCCCGCCGCGGGTGATCCTGCTAATCTTGTCGTGAAAATCGGGGGGCGAGGGAATTTCAAGGGGATGGGCGCCCCTGTCCTGACTCATGCCGAGGGTTGGAGGAGCTATCCGCCGAGTGACAAATTCGACAGCTCCGACGAGCTCTCCTACACGGGGGTGAAGTCGTTCGACTTCACGCTCATCGCCCAGCAACCGCAGACAGAGTCGCCGGGATGCGAGTTCTCCTACTTCGATCCCACCACGGCCAAGTATGTCACCCTGACTTCCAAGCCGCTTCCTCTGGTAGCCTCTCCCGGGGGGCCCTCTCCTGCTGTAGCCGGTGACACCGGTGCTACCACATCATCGCCAACCCCTGTTTCTTCCCCGGGGAAGAACCCCGCCAAGAACGAGCCGCCGAAGGAAGGTCAGCCGTTATCGGGTATCAACTTGCGCTCCTGGACCACACCGATGCAACGGAGCGAATTTCTGATCGCGACGCTCTCCATGCTTATCGCCACAGCGGCGTTGGCCGGGATTCTGGCCTATTGGAAGATCCAATCCCAGGGGGGTACGCTTGCCTCCCGTCGTCGAAAACATATTGCCGAACTCCGCTCACTTCTTACTGGGGGAACCATCGATGCGGGATCCTTCTATGAGGCCGCTCTCGAGTATGCAGAACTGGTGATTCCCCCTTCGGAAAAACGGGATGCCTTGATCTCGGGACTGACAGAGCGACGGGATCTTCTGAAGTATGGTTCTGGAGGCTCGCTTCCTCTACCGGCGATCGAGCACAGGGAACTTCTGGAATCATTGGAACTCACCTCCACCAAAGCCCCGTGATGAAACGCCCTGCTCTCCAGCTCTCTAGCTTTCTTTTTCTTCTGACTGTAACCTGCGCGAGTTCCCTCGTGGTTTCTCTGCATGCCGGACTGCCGGAGGATTTCGCTTCAGCCAATGCCAACCTTGCCACTGGTCATGCAGATGAAGCCCTCTCCACCTACAAGACGCTGCTGACCTATCCGGAGTTCAAGACCTCTGGATCGGCTGAGATCTGGTACAACAGGGGCCTGGCCGAAATGCAGACAGGTGACGCGGTTGCCGCCTCACTTTCCTTCCGCCGGGCCCTGCTACTTGATCCGTCTCTTGCACCTGCACGCATGGAGCTTTCCAAGACCCTTGGGTTGCTAGGTATTCCCGTGCCGACCGGATGGAGGGAGCGTACTATGCAGTCCATCCACCCCGAGACCATGATCGTGACGGGTGCAGTGATTGGCTGGATCGGGGCTCTCTTACTTGTAGTTCTGCTATTCCAATCCAGCCGGAAGAAGGGGCTGATCCTGCTCTCTTTGCTCCTGATTCTCTTCGGACAGGGAGCTTCCGTGCTGGGAACCCTGGTCGATCCACGCAGTACGGCCCGTGATTCGGCAGTCATCACCGCCAAGACGGGTCCCACCCTACGGGCCACCCCCGCTGACAGCGCTACGGAATCTGGAACCGTCGAACCAGGGACCCTAATCAGTATCCTATCCCGGAATGGGGCATGGTGGTATGTTTCTACTGGCTCTGGTTCCGGAGCCCTCCAAGGATGGATCCCTTCCAACACCGCCACCCCCCTTCTTTCATCATCCAAGGGATCCTCGTAGGCCTAGGTTTGCTTTTCCTTGTCGGGGGTAATCGCGGAGTTTCCCTCCAAGCCGCCACTACTGATCCTTATGCAGCTTGGGATGCCAGCCTTACGCCCGTAGCGAGCGTTCCCTTTGCCCCGATCGACCCTTTCGAGGCAACCTACCGTTTCGGTTGGCAAGGGGTTTCCGCAGGTGGGGCTAAAGTGCGTGTTGTTGGCGCCGATCCCTCACGGAATTCTGATTCCACTCATTCCTCTAGACGACGGATCGTGGCCAGCGGCGGCCCTAATGAATGGGTGAGGAAGCTCTGGAATTATCATGCCAATTACCAAGGGGAGGCAGGAATCAACGGCCAGGTTCCTTCCTGGTTCCACATGGACGAGTCGATTACAAAGCAGATGATAGTGAGTGACGCTTTCTTCACTCCGGGAGCGGTCTTTGCGTGTCACCGCTTCACGACTGAATCGAAGCCTTGGTTGTACACGCCACTCCCCGGAATCCGGGATCTCTTCGCTACCATGCTCTTTGTCCGGAGTCAGCCCCTCCACACCAAGGATCATCTCCGCCTGACCACCTTTCCTGACCGGAATCCTTATCTGGTGGATCTCACGGTGGCTGGGCGTGACACGATCAAAGTCATGGGTAGGGAGGTGAAGGCGATCCGCTTCGATCTCCGGATCCAAACCATCGAGACCATGGGGCCGAATATCGGCCGCCTGGCCCCGCATAAGAAATTCCGCTCAGGGCGCGTCTGGATGTCGGATGATTCCCGCCGCCATCCCCTAAAGGCCGAGGTCGATGTCTTTATCGGCTCAGTCTTTGCGGAGTTGGTGAAGGTTACTCCATCCCTTTGAAGGGGATTGGATCAGGAATAAACTCCCGCAGAGGCGCGGAGGAAAAACAATCAAAACACAAACATTCGCGAGAAGATTCCTGATTAGAAATTCGGCATGCTTGTAATTTTCGTCATAAAAATCTCGGCGCCTCCGCGCCTCTGCGGGAGAACTCTTAAGCTTTGCGGGTTTACAATCTCGAGATCAGCAGCTCGCGCTGGAAGACGAGTTCCTTAGGCAGGTGGCTATAGAGCTTTATGAAGAGCTCGTCCTGGAGGACCAGCTCCCGGTGCCATTCGGTAGGGTCGATCTTCTGGAGTTCCTCGAATTTCTCCGGAGTCATCGACTCGAGGCCGGTCATGTCGAGATCTACATATTCCGGAACCCAACCAATCGAGGTCTCCAGGGCATGGGCGCCGCGCTGGCAGCGTTGGACGATCCATTTCAGGACACGCATGTTGTCACCGAAGCCGGGCCAGAGGAATTTCCCCTCGGCGCTCTTGCGAAACCAGTTCACATGGAAGACGCGGGGGACGTGCTTCACGAGGCGGCGCATCTCCAGCCAATGAGCGAAGTAATCTCCCATGTCGTAACCGCAGAAGGGAAGCATCGCCATCGGGTCACGCCGCACCTGGCCGATCGTTCCTGCTGCAGCGGCAGTCATCTCCGAGCTCACCGTGGCGCCGAGGTAGACGCCGTGGACCCAGTTAAAGGCCTGGAAAATAAGCGGCATCGTCGTGGCGCGTCGGCCTCCGAAGATCATGGCGCTGATCTTTACCCCCTCCGGATTCTCCCAATCGGGATCGATGATGGGGCAATTGCGCGCAGGGGCTGTGAAGCGGCTATTCGGATGGCTGGAGAGGATGGGTTTACCCTCTGCATCGTTCTGACCGGGGGTCCAATCCTTCCTCTTCCAGTCGATAAGATGGGCAGGGGGTTCCTTGGTCATGCCTTCCCACCAGATATCGCCGTCATCTGTCAGGGCGACATTGGTGAAGATGGTATCCCTCTTGATGGAGTCCATGGCCATCGGATTGCTCTCGTAGGAGGTGCCGGGGGCGACGCCGAAGAAGCCGGCCTCGGGATTGATGGCACGGAGCCAGCCGTCGGGTCCCGGCTTGATCCAGGCAATGTCGTCGCCGACGCAGGAGACTTCCCAACCCTCTTCCTTCAGGTTCTTGGGAGGGATGATCATGGCGAAGTTGGTCTTGCCGCAGGCGCTCGGGAAGGCTGCGGTGACATAGGTCTTTTCACCCTTAGGATCTTTAACGCCGAGGATGAGCATGTGCTCGGCCATCCACCCTTGGTCACGTCCCATGGCCGAGGCGATACGAAGTGCGAAGCATTTTTTCCCAAGCAGGGCATTTCCGCCGTAGCCGGAGCCGTAGCTGATGATCAGTCGCTCCTCGGGGAAATGAGTGACGTAGGTATTCTCAGGATCGCAGGGCCACGCGACATCCTGTTTCCCGGCGATGAGGGGTGAACCGACGGAGTGCAGGCACTTGACGAAAGTGTTTGTCTTGGCGATCTCATCGTACACCTTGGATCCCATACGGGTCATGGTGCGCATATTGGCAACGACGTAGGGACTGTCCGAGATTTCGATGCCGTACTGGGCGATCGGAGAGTCGACGGGTCCCATGCTGAAGGGGATCACATAGAGGGTTCGGCCCTTCATGCACCCCTGGAGAAGCCCGTTTAATTTGGCCTTCATGAGGGAGGGCTCGCGCCAGTTGTTTGTCGGACCAGCATCCTTCTTCGACTTGCAGCAGATAAAGGTGCGTTCCTCAACGCGGGCCACGTCGCGGGGATCGCTGCGGACAAGCAGGGAGTTCGGTCGCTTGTCGGCGTTCAGCCAGAGGGCCGCTCCCGACTCGACGATGCGGTCGCGCATCAGCCTGTCCTCCCTCTCGGAACCATCGCACCAGAAGATGGCATCGGGTTGTGTTAGGTCGGCGATCTCTCTTACCCATCTCAGCACCTCAGGAATTGAAGGTTCAAGATTTCCCAGTGAGTCAGCCTTTCCTTTTGTCATACTCATGATGACAGTTTCGGATATTTGGGAGACAAGGGCAAGAATGTCCCGTAAACTCGTGTCCGTTCATGGATGATTTCAATGTCGAATCACTCTCCAAGCTCATGCAGCTTTCGGTATCGCCCGCGGTGCTTATCTCGGCGGTTGGTCTGCTGCTACTATCTGTTACCAATCGCCTTGGGAGGACCATTGACCGCTCGCGCCTGACCGTCAAGGAACTGGATCACAACCTCAATAACGAGACCGCTAGAAGCGAGATGCGGTGTCAGTTGCTGATTCTTGTGAGACGGGCCTCGCTACTGCGCTACTCAGTGAGTTTGCTGGTCGGCAGTATTTTTCTCTCCTGCCTGATGATTCTCTTCCTCTACTTCAAGAGTTTTGGAGGGATGCATCTGGAGCGCTTGGTCATCGGACTGTTCTTCCTGAATCTAATGAGTCTCCTTGGTTCGATGAGCTTCCTGCTCGCCGATATCTACCTCTCGCTCAGAGCGCTTAGGATTGAGGTCTCCAGGCACCTGGACTGAGGAGAGCTAGGGCCTCACTCAGCCCCCGAGTCTTCCTGCTTGTCGCTGTGTGCCACTGGTTTTAGTTTATGGCATGTCCGTAGCGATTCTTGCCGGGGAAAACGAACCCCTCTTTTACCTTGGGGAATTCCCCGTGCGTCTCATCACCTTGCTAGTGGCCCTTCATAGCGCCGCCATGATCACGGCCTCGCTTCTGATCGCCTCGGGTCATGGTGTGTTGATGGATCTGTTCACTTACAGCAGCACCGCGGTCGCACACGGCCAGATCTGGAGGCTCGTAACTTATGCGTTCGTGGCCTCTCCCTCGGTCTGGTTCCTCTTGGAGATGGTCATGCTCTATTACTTTGGTCGCGAGGTGGAGAATGGGCTTGGATGGAAGCGATTCGGTATTCTTTACGGGGGTCTGATCCTGCTCGGCCCTTTGCTTCTCCAAGCCTTTGGCTATGGCGGGATCCCGCAGACATTTGCGGGGGCGCAGGAGGTGAACTTTGCGGTCTTCGCTGCCTTTGTGGCCATGCATCCCGGAGCCCAGTTCTTCTTCGGTTTGGCCGCCCGTTGGGTCTTTCTCGGACTGCTCGCCATCTCCTCGCTTCAACGTCTGGCAGATCATCAGCCGCCGCAGGTTCTTGTGCTGATTTCTTCCAGTATTCTTGCCGTCATGCTCATGCGCCGTGCGGGATTCGAGGAACCGCTGTTCGGTTATGGATTTCAATGGTCGCTCCCTGGACGCAAGTCTCCCAAGTCCAAGTTCTCGGCCATGCCGGGCGGTCTCCGAGCTTCAGTTGCCGGGAATCGCGGGTCTACGGGGAAGCCATCCACCTCCGAAGGGGCGACGCGTGTCGATCCCGAACTGGAGATGGACCGTCTCCTGGAGAAGATTAGCCGGAAGGGAATGAACAGTCTGAGTGCGACCGAGCGTGCCTCGCTCGAACAGGCAAGGCAGGCGATCCTGCAGCGCGGCGGCAGGAACTCCAAGTAACGCTCTTTCATTCTTTTCGATGAGCCAGGCACTCGATCAGCTCAGGGAAATCATCACGCGCTTGCGGGCTCCCGGCGGCTGTCCTTGGGATCGCGAGCAGACCCCTTCTTCCCTTCGCGCTTCGTTGATCGAAGAGGCCTATGAGGTCGTCGATGCCATCGAGCGTGAGCATCCGTGCGATTTGGAGGAGGAGCTGGGCGATCTGCTGATCAATATCCTCATGCAAGCCGAGATCGCGGCAGAGCAGGGGGGATTCACCGCTGACTCCATCGCCTCCACGGCGGCCGAGAAGCTTGTCCGGCGCCATCCCCATGTTTTCGGTGATGCTTCCGCGGAGACAAGCAATGCCGTGCTGGGTCAATGGGAGGAGATCAAGCGGGCAGAACGGAGTGCGAAGGGACTCGATGCGACAGTGGATGCCTCGCTGCTCGACGGCGTGGCACGTGCCTTCCCTGCCCTCGTCCGCGCGCAGAAAATTCAGAAAAAGGCAGCCAGAGTCGGCTTCGATTGGGAGCGTCCCGAGGATGTCGTGGAGAAGATTCGCGAGGAAATCCTGGAGGTGGAGGCCGAGATGCCTCTGCGTCAGGAACCTGCTGTTGCCAGTCGTCTCTCCGAAGAGGTGGGTGATCTTCTCTTTGCCGTGGTGAATCTTGCACGTGCTCTCTCGATCGATGCCGAATCCGCTCTTCAGTCTGCAACTGGTAAGTTCGAGAAGCGATTCCGCACTATGGAGCGGGCCGTGCCGGCTGACAGGGAGTTCAAAGAACTCTCTTTCGATGAAATGAACGCGCTTTGGGAGGCGGCCAAACAATCCGAACGCTCCGCATGACCGAGACCTTCCAGATACCGTCGATTTCCCTTGCTGTGACAGCTTGCAACGAGGAGTCCCGCTTGCGCAAATGCCTCGCGAGCGCCCGTGGGCTCGTGCGTGAGATTGTGGTCGTCGATAGCGGTTCCACTGATGGTACCGTGGCCATCGCCGAGGCGGAGGATGCCCATGTCATCCATCAGGAGTGGCTCGGCCATAGCGCCCAGAAGCAGGTGGCTCTGGATAACTGCACCCAGCCGTGGGTGTTGATTCTCGACTCTGATGAGGAACTCTCAGAGGAGCTGAGACAGTCGATCGCCGCGTTCTTCGCCAGCGGTGATGTCGACTGGTTTAACGGCTGCCGGTTCAACCGCAAGGTCTGCTTTCTCGGTCGCTGGATCATGCACGGAGACTGGTATCCCGACACCAAGCTTCGTCTTGTCCGACGTGACAAGGCCAGAATGGGTGGAAATGCTACCCATGACACCGTGCTGGTGGAGGGAGGAGTGAAGCACCTGAGGGGTGATCTGCTCCATGATTCCTATCCCACCATACAGAGCTATCTCGACAAGATAGGTCCCTTTGCCGACGAGTTTACACAACGCCAGTCCGCGGAGGGAAAGCATTGGTCGCTTGCGGCCAATCTTCTGCGTCCGCTCTGGCGTTTCATGAGGGCCTATTTCCTGAGACTCGGCTTCCTTGATGGATTCCCTGGCTTCTGGATCGCCTACGCGACAGCTTTCTCCGTCTTTGTCCGCTACAGCCGCGGATATGAGGAAGAGGTAGCGAAAAATATGAAGGCTGAAGTATGAGGGATGAAATAAGGGAAAGGGCTTACTTCACCTGCAATGCATCATGAGGTTTCGGCAAAGTTTCCCTTCATCATTCATAATTCATCCTTTCCCCATGTCCCTCACCCGTCGCTCCTTCCTTGGAATGCTTGGCCTGCTGCCTGCCGCTCAGGCTCTCCGTGTTCCTTCAGCCAATGCTGATAGCGTGCCCACCGGCACCGTGCCGCGCCGCCAGTTCGGCCGCCACCAAGAAACCCTGAGCTGCATCGGCTTCGGCGGTCATACGCTCGCCCTTGCCCCGACGCTTCAGGAGGCCACCAACATCGCGCACTACGCGATCGACCAAGGGGTTAATTTCTTCGACAACGCCTGGGAGTATCACAACGGCCGCGCCGAGGAATGGATGGGGCAGGCTCTCTCGGGCGGATGGCGTGACAAGGCCTTCCTCATGACCAAGGCTTGCGTTCACAACAGCAAGAAGTACGACATTCCCTTCACCGGCACCGATAAGGAGAAGGCTCTCCAGATGCTTCAGGTTCAGCTCAAGCGCCTCAAAACCGACCACATCGACCTCTGGATGATCCACGAGGTCAAAGACGGTGATGTGGCTCCTGCCTATGCCAAGGGTGGAATCATCGAGGCGCTGGAGGAGGCTAAACAGAAAGGAATGGTGCGCTACACTGGCTTTACTGGCCATGACAGCCCCGAGGCCCATGTGAAGATCATCGAAGGCGGTTACTCCTTCGATGCCTCACTACTCCCCGTCTCCGTGATGGGAAACACACTTCACGCCAAGGATTTTGATAAGATCGTCCTACCCCTGATGAAGGAGAAGGGGATCGCTGCCATTGGCATGAAGGGATTCGGGGGAAGCAAGCGGGCCAGCCTGCACGGACTGGTGACGATCAATGATGTCATCAATTACGCACTTAGTTATCCCGAGGTCACCACCCAGTGTATAGGCATCGATTCCATGACCTTCGCCCAGCAGGCTGTTGCTGCCGCCTTGGTCGCCAACCCGATGAGCCTCGAGCAGCGCGCCAAGTTCATCGCGTCCATCGAGGCAAGGGGTGGCGCCGATTACGCCCAGCATTTGCAAGAGGGGTATCACGACGGCGCCTGTTGCATCGCTTAGCGCGCCTAGCGGCTTGGGATATCGGCGGATAGCAGCGTTGTTGTTCACTCGCGGTAGCACTACTACCGCTTCGCTCTCACGCCTTGCTCTCCATCCGATCTTCCAAGCCTTTGCAGAAGAGGCTGTCTAACGTCCGTAATGACCGATCGCTACTTGCTTTTGGCGTGGCTCCTGCGAACGCAGGAGGCATGACAAAAGTGCCGAAGGCATGGTGATTAGGTCCATCGCCCTATTCGCATTATTTTGCGTAGTGGAATCTGAGTTGTGCGATTTCAAGATTCCTCGCAGCAATTCGGTAAACCATACGATGCTCATCCGTGATTCGGCGAGACCAGAAACCCGCAAGGGTGTGCTTCAAAGGTTCAGGTTTCCCAATCCCATCGTAATGGCTTCGGAGAGTGTCCTTGATCAGTTCGTTGATTCGTCTGATCATTTTCTTATCCGTTTGCAACCAGTGCTGGTAATCCTCCCAAGCTTGGGGGGAGAAAACAAGATTCATGCCTTCACCAGGTCTTTGATGTTCTTTCTTACTGTCTTTCCAGAGTTCAGACTCTCAATCGAAGCAAGCAAACGCTTCGCGTTGGCTGGTGACCGAAGCAGATAGGCGGTTTCCTGTAGTGATTCGTAGTCATCAAGAGAAAGCATGACAACGGCTTGGTCGCGATTGCGTGTAATGATTACGGGATCATGATCATCGCATACTCTGTCCATTGTGGAGGCGAGATTTTCTCTCGCTGCGGTGTATGTAATTGCAGTCATATGTACATTATCATGAACATACTCCAGAGTCGTGTCAAGGACGATGTTTTTCTGGCGGTATAACGTCCCCGATGACCTATCCCTACTTGCTTCTGGCATCCGAGCCTGCTTCGCAGGCGAAATGCCAGAAGTGCCGAAGGCATAGGGATTAGGTCCATCGGTCTGTTCAACATCTATTTTTCTATTACGACGGAAGATAAAATCTTCTCAATCTCTTCCCTGCTGCCTGTCTTCCCGTCTTGTCTTGTGCCCGCGCCCAAGACAAAGAAATACTTTCCACGAGGAACAATCCAGAGGTCGGACGCAGTTGGGAATACACGCCCATCTGGAATCTGCAAAGAGTAGTGGATGCTCACATGGGCCGCCTTAAGACCCGAAACCCTCGTCTCTGAGGCTGGCTCGGCAATCTTGAAATCTTTGAACATCTTGGCCATAGGTCCAGTCATCAGGTTGATTATGGCAACCGGGTCATCTGCCGATAGGTTGCCGAGGGGCTTGATGTTGGCCTTGAAACTGGGATTGAGGTCGTCGTATGGCTCCGGATACTTCATCATGACTACCAACGGAGCCGTTGCATACTTCTGCATAGCCTCTTGCATCTGCTTATCATTCAGTAGAGTCCTGCTGAGGTTCTCCATGTGCTGATCAGCCGTGACAAACTGCCACTCGGTGGGCTTGGTGATGGAAAATCCAACGGTTGGGTTGCTGAACGTGTTATCTGTGTCTTGCGCGAAGGCAAGGCATGTTGTCATCAGGGTTGCGATTGCAATGGTGGTTTTCATATTTTGTTTGTCGAACGTCCCCAGTCCCGAAGGGACGGCGATTTGCTGGACTGGTCTGTTCGCTTTCATTTGTCTTCATCCTTAAAATGGAAGGGTCTTATGTAGTTGATGGGGTGCTGATGGGGTATAAGTCCCTAATCAGCAATGAAGAACAGATATTCAAAAGGTGCGCACGTTTCTGAGGCCC
>JAPJNA010000063.1 GCA_026461395.1 Chthoniobacterales bacterium
CTCAAGCGCGCGCGCGAAACGGCTCCAGGAGTCCCTACCAAGGAAACCAGCCTGCTGATCGTCGGACACGGGACTAATCTGAACGATAATTCCGCCAAGGCTGCAAAGACCCAAGTCAGACTCCTTTCCGAGCTCGGTCTCTTCGCAGAGGTACTCCCCACTTACATGGAGGAAGCCCCCTTGATCAGCGACTGGGCTGCCATGACAACTCACCGTCATGTCGTCGTGATCCCCTTCTTTATAAGCGACGGACTCCACAGCTATCAGGATATTCCCGTACTGCTTGGCATCCGCGAGGAAGTCGGGCCAGCCGCCAGCCAATCGGAAGTCTTCCAGTCCAACCCAAACCACCTGCAAGGCAAGGAACTCTACTATGGCAGTGCGATCGGCACCGATCCGATGATGGCGGATGTGATCCTCGATCAGGTTGCGGCCTTCGATGCATCCGCCCCCGTGACCGAATCATGAGGCACCTTGTCGGAATCCTTGCAGTACTGCTTTCCGCAGTCTCGCTGCAAGCCTCCGTTAAGGGATCCGAGACACCTGTAACACATTATTATCCGACCGGTGATCATGCCGCTGCGATCGAGCGGCGGGTGGACCATCTTCTTGGTAAACTCGCGGAGGAGGAGAAAATCAGCCTCCTTGCCGGTGACGGCAACGACGGCATGTCGACGATCGCCATTCCCCGACTCGGCATCCCGAAGCTCGTCATGGCCGATGGCCCCCAAGGGGTGCGTGCCCACGGTCCCGCCTGCTCTTTCCCAAGCGGAATCGCCCTTGCGGCCACATGGGATCCGAAGCTGGCCTTCCGTTACGGCGAGGCGTTGGGGCGTGAAGCCCGTGCCCGCGGCATCCATATCCAGCTCGGGCCAGGCGTGAACATCGCACGCACACCGCTCAACGGTCGCAACTTCGAGTATTTCGGCGAGGATCCCTTCCTGACCGGAAAGCTTTCATCGGAATGGATCCGCGGGCTCCAGAGCCAGGGAGTCGCAGCAACGGTGAAGCACTATGTCGGCAACGATACCGAATGGAGACGCATGGAGATCGAGTCGGTCATGGACGAGCAGACCCTTCGTGAGATCTACCTTCACCCCTTCCTCAAGGCAGTGGAAAGCGGTGGAGTCTGGTCGGTGATGTCGGCCTACAACAAGCTCAACGGTTTTCCCAGTACCTCCAACAAGCGGTTGCAGGAGGATATCCTCAAGAAGGAATGGGGATTCCCCGGGCTTGTGATGTCGGATTGGTGGGCGACCGACTCCGTTGACTCGATCGCCAGGGGACTCGACCTGGAAATGCCGATGGCCTACCGCGTGACCAAGGAAAGCGTCTCCAAGGCACTCCAGGAGGGACGGCTCTCGAGCGAGCGGATCGACGATGCAGTCCGCAGGCTGCTGCGCATGGCCGTCTCGATGGGATTCCTCGACAGGGAGCAGCGCAGGAAGGACCTGCCTCTCGATTCCCCGGCAAACTCTGCTCTTGCCCTCGAAGTGGCGACCAAATCGATCGTTCTGCTCAAGAATGATCCCGCGATGCTTCCGCTCGACAAGGCAAAGATGCATCGCGTGGTCGTCTATGGTCCCAATGCCCAGGACACGCCGGCCGTGGGTGGAGGAAGCGGCGGAGTCACCCCATTCAGGAAGGTCAGCTTTCTGGAGGGAATCCGCAAGGCCCTGCCGGAGGGAGCGGAGGTTTTCTACGCACCGACCCGGATCAAAAAACCTTTCTCGCTCTTCGACTTCCTCGAATACGGAAAGTCGGTTCCCATCCTGCCGAGGATCACCGGTATCAGAAAGATGACGAGCATCGACCAACCCAATTTCACCAGGATCAACACCTCAACGGAACGGGCGATCGGGATCTCATGGGGAAAAAACTACCCAGCGGAGAATGTCCCAAAGGGGCGCGAGGCGCGGATCACCTGGGATGCCGAAATAGAGGTTCCACAGGGAGGGATCTACGAACTCGTCGCTGAGGGACATCCGGAGATCCGCCTTGGAGACCGCGAACTCGGTAATCCCGATAGCTATGTTATGCCCCTTGAACAAGGGAGCCGCATTCCCCTGAAAATCACCGCCAGCGAAGTGGGGCGCGGGAGCGGCAGGGTCTCCGTGAAAATCATTCCCGTGGCCGAGGAGGCGACCGGATTATTCCCAGCCAAGAGTGCCGACGCCGCAGTGGTCTGCGTAGGCCTGACACCGGAGGTCGAGGGAGAGGGGTTCGACCGGGGCTTTGCACTGCCGATAAGCCAGCAGCTTCTCATCAAGCAGGTCTGCGAAGCGAATCCCCACACCATCGTCGTATTGAGCGGCGGGGCGGGCGTCGATATGCGCCCGTGGATCAGCAAGGTGCCCGCAGTGCTTCAGACATGGTATCTCGGACAGGAAGCGGGGACAGCCCTCGCCTCGGTGCTCTTCGGTGATACCAATCCCTCGGGTCACCTTCCCTGCACCTTCGACCGAACGATCGATGAGAACCCCTCGTTTCGCCATTACCCGGGAACTTTCCCGGAAGGGAAAGAGTGGCCCGTAGTGGACTACCATGAGGGCATTTTTTACGGATACCGAGGTTATGACCGATCGGGCCTCGAACCGCTGTTCCCATTCGGATTTGGACTGAGTTACACGAGTTTTGATCTCTCAGGACTTACAGCAAGCCCCACTTCCGATGGTCACATCATCAATGTTGATTTGGCGAATACTGGTACCCGCTTCGGAGCTTCCGTCATTCAGCTCTATATAAGCCTGACGGGAGAATCGACTCTGCGTCCCCTCCGCGAGCTGAAGGGCTTCCGACGAGTCGAGTTGAATTCCGGGGAATCGAAAAAAATTACGATCTCCCTCCCCGACAGCTCACTCATGTACTGGCATCCGGTGAAGAACCAATGGGTCATGCCTGAGGGTCAGGTCTCCGTCGAAGTGGGTTTCTCCGAACGCGACATCCGCATGACGGCTCTGCTTCCTAAAATTGAGCCTCCGATGTTGGATCCACCGAAGTCAGACCCCATGGGGTCAGTTTCCTTAAGACCAGTACCATCACTCAGCACAAACGCTCTGTGACGAAAATGTAACCTGAAAATGAAAGAAGGGACTTAACGAATCTCTTCCCTCTCATCTAGATTTTCTTAATGCATTTTCTGATTGCTGACTTCGCTTCTGTAGGACTTGGAACATGGGCCCTGCTGGGATTGGCGCTTCTGCTGGCACTGGCCTTCGAGTTTGCCAATGGTTTCCATGACACGGCGAATGCTGTAGCCACAGTCATCTACACCCACACCCTTCCCGCGGTTCCCGCCGTGATCTGGTCGGGATTCTTCAACTTCCTCGGCGTGCTCACCTCCACGGGAGCCGTCGCATTTAGCATCGTGAATCTGCTCCCTGTGGAACTCGTGATCCACATTGGATCGGCCGCTGGATTTGCAATGGTCTTCTCACTTCTGGTCTCAGCGATCGTCTGGAATCTCGGCACTTGGTACTTGGGACTACCCGCATCCAGCTCTCACACGCTGATCGGATCGATCATTGGGGTCGGTGTCGCCAATGCCTTGATGAGTGACTCTCACTACTGGGGTGATGGTGTCAATTGGTCCAAGGCCAAGGAAGTTGGCATGGCGCTGCTTATCTCACCTGTCATCGGGTTCTGCATGGCCGCCCTCCTGCTGATCGTGATGAAGATTCTTATCAAGAATCCCAAGCTCTACTCGACTCCCGACGGCAATCACCCGCCACCGGGGTGGATTCGCGCCCTGCTCATGTTCACCTGCACAGGAGTGAGCTTTGCCCACGGCTCCAACGACGGACAGAAAGGCATGGGACTGATCATGCTGATCTTGGTCGGCATCCTTCCCACTACTTACGCTCTAAAGAGCGAGAGCTCCTCGGCCGAGATCGCATCCCTCCGTTCGGGGCTCACCTCCTCGATCTCCTATGCATCCGCCCACGCTACTGGGGCGGATACCTCCACGGTGAATTCCGATCCAGGGCAGGTCATCACTTCTTTCCTCAGGGGTCATCACTCCACGACGCCCGATCTCTTCGCAGCGATCGGTGCTATTGCTCAAAAATCCGAGACCACACTTGGAAGCTTCGAATCGCTGAATAAGATTCCAGAGGATAAACGCGGAGGACTCCGATCCGATCTTTACTTGCTCTCTTCCGTCTCCTCGAAGCTGGCGAAGAATCATCAGCTGGATTCCCCGGCTGCGGAGAAAGAGGCCAAGAAACTCACGTCCTGCATCAACGGCGTCACCAACTTCATCCCGATCTGGGTGAAGGTAGCCGTGGCTCTTGCGCTAGGTTGCGGAACGATGGTCGGATGGAAACGCATCGTTGTGACTGTCGGTGAGAAGATCGGTAAAACCCACATGACCTATGGTCAGGGTGCGGCCGCGGAACTCGTCGCCATGATCACCATAAGCCTGGCCGATATCCTGGGCCTGCCTGTCAGCACCACCCATGTCCTCTCCTCAGGTGTTGCAGGAACCATGGCCGCCAACGGCTCCGGTCTCCAGATGGCGACCGTGCGGAATATTCTCATGGCCTGGGTCCTAACTCTTCCTGTCTGTGTCTTCCTCGGAGCGGGCCTCTTCGCCCTGGGACTCAATGTGATCGCCAGGTTCGGATTCCAGTAAGAGTAATCACAGCATCCATTTTCAGAAGCAGCTTGATCGCGGCTTTTGAAGCGGATGCATTGGTACACCGTGATCCCTCCAGTTTCAGAAATCCCTTTAGAAATCCCACGCATAGTCCCGCTAGAGATCCTGCTTGATCGCGCGACCATTAATCGCCGAGTTGCAGAACTCGGGTTTCAGATTTCCGAGGAACTCGCCAGTCATGAACTCTGCGTCATGCCGGTCATGAATGGGGGGATGATTTTTACGGCTGATCTCGTGAGGGAAATTCAACTTCCTCTCATCATCAAGCCGATCAAGGCTTCCAGCTACGGTAATGAGACCACCAGTTCAGGCACTGTCTCTCTCCCTTGGGGGATCCCCGAGGGGATCGCAGGAAAGGATCTACTCCTTATAGACGATATCTTGGACACGGGAAAAACTCTGGAATTCCTGAAAGAACGATTAATAGAAAAGGGAGCGAAGAGCGTTCGTAGTTGCATCCTTCTTCGTAAGGAGTCCTCCGACCAACGTGCCGCAGATTACATGGGATTTGAGATCCCCGACAAATTCGTCGTTGGCTACGGACTCGATTACGCCGGTCTCTACCGGAATCTTCCGGATATTCGGGTGCTTTCCTAAAAACTGGATAAGCCAGCTTCCTGTCTATTATTTTCCGTTCACGCCGATCACTTTACCGCTATAGCCGGTCAGCTCTAGATACCCCTCGGCAGTTACGGGATCAGTTCCACACTTCCCCTCGCCCCTCACGGTCCCCTCCCAGTAAGCGAAGGGCGACAGGACAAGCTCCTGATCCCGGAGCTTGGGAGTAAGAGAAAGCGAGAGATTCCTTGAGGGGATGATGACTTCCATCCCAGCCGGATAAAGCCCGCCGGTATGCGGGCTCTTCCAGCTGCCTTGGGGTGTCATGGAAAGATCGTGGAGATCAATAACCATTCCTTGGGCATCACGCAGCGTGCCGGAGAGGAAGACTGTCTTGTTCTCGGAATTCCTAATCCGGAAGAGCATGAGATCGTCCCCGTTGCTCAGATGAAGACCCGACCAGTCCCATCCCGTCTCTCCTGCTTCGAGGGAATTGGTAGCCCACTCGTGGTCGAACCAGACAAGTCCCTTTACCTTGTGAACCTTCCCATCAACCATTACGGAACCCGAGGCCCGGAGTCTGGTGAGCGAATAGTAGTGGGAGGCATGGCCGGGCACTGAAGACTTGGGACTGATTCCATCGTGCCCATGGATGAGCGGGGGACGATCCTGGGTGAGGATCAGGTCCACCGAGCGCTCCACGCCGGCTTCAGTCACTCCGTCGGACTTGAGATGAAAGGATCCGTCTGAAAGCTGCTCCAACGCCCAATTCTCCATCCAAGCCATGCGTCCCCCGGCTTTTTCAGGAGTTCCGAAGCCAGCCTCTCCGAAGGCACCTCGAGAGGATCGCTGGTAGTAGCGGAAGGTCTTGCCCGAGACATCGGTGAAAGCAAAATGGGCAAAAGGAAGATCCATCACCCGGAAGCGTGAGGAACCAGCTGGCTTCTTGCCCGGATGGATTCCCTGGCGGAAGAAGGTCAACTGAAAGCCATACTCATGTCCCTGCTCATCGGAGAGATTCCCCGTGGCATACCACCACTCAGTCTTGAATTCCCGATGCGGACCATGATCCCTAGGGAACTCGTAGTTCCACCCGGGTTGGGCACTTTTCCACGACTCTACCCGCGTTCCTTCCTGAGCACGAAGCGGGAAAGAGGCGATGAGTGCTAGTAGACAAAGGGTTCTGACGGAGCGGGACATTCCTCGACCTTAGTTGCCTCAAGCACAGCCATGCGGTGACCACCCTCCATTGGGAAGGTAGGCTTGCCTGTGATTTTCACCCAACCCATTTCTGAGACCTTGAGAGGATTCGGGTACTGCACGGTGACTCCGACCGGCTTGGCGTCGGCGGCGCAGCAGGTGATGAACATGCGAATAGCTTGGAAGCGGTCTCCCTTTGGATTGCCAGTCGTCAATGGTATATACTGACCGATCAGTTCCACCTCCTTGCCCTCGAACTCCCCACGATAGGAGGGCATCTGGACAGCATAGAGCATGTCGATAACCTGAAGCGGCATCGGGCCACCGGAAGCAGTCGGTGAAGAAGAATCCGATGAAGGAGAGGATTGAAATGCAGAGGTCGTGGATTTAGTGAGGGATGCAGCCGATACTGCGACTGCCGCTCCAGCTTTTGCCGAGGGAAGCTTGTTAATATTATCGACGACTCCCCTGTTCTGAATCGTGGTGATTGAGTAGGCGGTCGCCTTGCCGGAAACAATAATCGCTAGCGGGAGGAGTAGCAGGATGGTCTTGAAGAGCATGGATCCAATCCCATCAACCGCTCTGTGGTGCTGATGCCCCTTGGCTTGCTCAGCATGATCATGACCCTGATGATTACCACAGCATTCGTGGTGCCCGTGGTGTTTCAGATGCTCGTGCAGCAACGGACGCGTGAAGAGTGAACGGAATCCGAAGAAAGCGAGCACTAGGAAGACCACGCCCGCTGCCGTGGTGTAGTTCTGGAGGGATGGATGCAGGTAGGTGGCAAGTTGCCCTGCAAAGGAAAGCCAGAGAACGAACCCTCCCCAGAGGAGGAGCATCAGGGAGTCACGAAGACCTTGAAGGAAAGAGGAGTTCTTCATGATTCGGTCACCAGGCGAGATTCAGAGCAGAGAGCCTCCAGCAGAGAAGTCCGATCACCACGAAAAGACCGAGTGCCAGCGAGAGAATGAAGCGCTTGGAGAAGGCCGCTCCGTAGAGGAAGAGCAACTTGAAATCGAGCATCGGGCCAAAGACCAGAAAGGCGAGCTTCGCGGCCATCGGGAAAGTGGTGAGCGTCGCCGCGATGAAGGCATCTGTCGTGCTACAGACTGAGAGGATAGAAGCAAGTCCCATGAGGGAGACGATTGCCAACGGAGGATTCGCCGCAAGGGGCAGGATGATCTCCTGATTCACTGCGGTACTGAAGAGCGATGCGGCGGCGGCACCGATCACGAAGTAGACGGCGACATCGAGGAAATCGCGGGTGGCCACGGAAGCCGCATTCTGAAGGCGGTCAAGCATCCCACCTGATCCGCTGTGGTTGTGCTCATGGTCGTTATCGGGGGCAAGCAGACCAGGTCGCAGGATCGAGAAAGGGGCAAAGTAACTCACGATCCATCCCGCCAAGATGGCCACCGTAAGCCCCAGACCAAAACGAAGGATGGTCATCTCCCATGCCCCCTGTCCGCGAAAGGCGGCAAGAGTACTCAGAATAACCAGAGGATTCACGATCGGAGCGGCCAGCATGTAGGTGATGCCGCAGGAGACAGGCAAGCCCTTCTTCAACAGGCGCCTCACGACCGGAACGATGCCACATTCGCAGACCGGAAAAATCACCCCGAGCAGTCCGCTGACAATGATGGCTGTGCGAGGGTTCTTCGGAAGAAGCTGAGTCATGAGTGCTTGGGGCAGAAACTCCTCCAAGAGACCCGAGAGAATCGCCCCTCCCAAGAGGAAGGGAAGCCCCTCCAACAGGATGCTAAGGAAGGCATACTGAAAATCGGAAAAACTAAAATGGAACCAAGCCGTGATAAGGAGCACTCCCGAACTATACCGACGAAACGAAGAAAGTCACCCTGTTGAAAAGCAAAAAGCCCCATCGGATTACTCCGTTGGGGCTTTTTGTAAGGAGAACGAGGATCCTTAGAGAGACTGGGCAGTCTTGACTACGTTCTCTGCGGTCATTCCAAGTTCCTTAAGGACAGTACCTCCGGGAGCGCTCAGGCCGAAGCGGTCGATCGCCACGGTCTTGCCATCCAGACCGACATAGCGGAACCAAGGATCGGAGATGCCGGCCTCTATAGAGACACGCTTGCGGCATGATGAAGGAAGGACCTCCTCGCGGTAAGCGGCATCCTGACGTTCGAAGCGCTCCATGCAGGGCATAGAAACAACACGCGCACCGGCACCTAGAGTCTTGGCGGCATCCATGGCGACGTTCAGTTCACTGCCGGAGGCAAGAATAATGACCTCCAAGGGCGCGGTCTCCTTACGAGCAATGTACCCCCCCTTGAAGACACCCTGGCGACGGACATCGACAGGAATCTCACTAAGGTTTGGCAGATTCTGACGGCAGAGCGCCAGAAGCGTGGGACCATCCGTGTGCTCCATGGCGACGGCGAAGGCACCGGCGGTCTCCTCCGGATCGGCGGGACGGATGACATCGAGACCTGGTATCGCGCGGAGTGCGGCAACGGTCTCGACGGGCTCGTGAGTCGGACCATCCTCGCCGACGGCGACGGAGTCGTGGGTAAAGATGTAGGTTGTGGGCAGCTTGGAAAGCGCGGCCACACGAATGGAAGGACGACCGTAGTCGCTGAAGACCAGGAAGGTAGCCCCTGCGATACGGAAAATGCCATCGTATGCAAAGCCGTTCATGATCGCGCACATGGCATGCTCGCGGATCCCGAAATGGATGTTGCGTCCCTCGCGGTTTTGATCGGTGAAGTCACCCCCTCCCTCGATATAGTTGAGCGTGGAACCGAAGAGATCGGCACTACCGCTGACCAGCAGAGGCATGGCCTTGGCGATTGGCTGGAGAACGATGCTTCCGGCCTTGCGAGTGGCGATCGTCTCATCGGGCTTGAAGGGAGGAATGAGAGAGAGAATGTCGGGTATCTTCTGCTCGATGCCTGCATCCAGAAGGGCAGCAAGTTCGGCATTGGCAGTGCGCCAGGCGGCAAACTCCGTCTGCCAAACGGCATGCGCCTCGGCACGCTTGGACTTGAGATCTGTGAAGTAAGCGGTGACCTCGGGAGCGATGAAGAACTTCTCATCAGGAAGACCGAGTCCCTTGCGGGCCTCGTCGGAGAACTTCACACCTGCCTCGCCGTGGGCCTTGTTGGTGCCTTCGACCTCGGGGATTCCCTTTCCGATGATCGTCTTACAGATGATCATGTGGGGCTTGCCCTTGGTAGACTTGGCCTTATTGAAGGCAGCCAGGATCTCGTCCAGATTATGGCCGTCGATCATCTGGACATGCCAGCCGTAGGCGGCATAGCGGGCGCCGACATCCTCGCTCTGGCTGACATTCAGCATGGCGTCCAGCGTGACGTTGTTGGAGTCGAAGAAAACGATCAGATTATCGAGTCCCAGGTGACCGGCTAGCGAGGAGGCCTCGGCCGAGACACCTTCCTGAAGACAGCCATCGCCACAAAGAACGACGACATGGTTGTTGAAGATGGTATGTTGGGGAGTATTGAAGCGGGCGGCGGCCATCTTCTGGGACATCGCGAAGCCGACGCCATTGGCCACACCCTGTCCGAGAGGGCCAGTGGTCGCCTCGACTCCGGGAGTCTCATGGAACTCAGGGTGACCCGGTGTGATGCTGTGGAGCTGACGGAATTTCTTCACCTGATCGAGAGGAAGATCGAACCCGGAAAGATGCAGCCATGCGTAGAGGAACATGCTGCCGTGACCAGCGGAGAGGATGAAACGATCACGATTAATCCAGCGAGGAGCTGCGGGGTCGATCTGGAGAGCCTCCCCGAAGAGAACGGCGCCAATATCAGCCGAACCGAGAGGAAGACCGAGATGTCCCGAATTGCAGGCGGTGACGGCGTCGATGGCGAGTCCGCGGGCATCGCGGGCGGCTAGTTGGAGGAGTGCGTTATTCATAAATAAGAATCATAGGACAAACATCCGAAGAGGCTTTTGCAAGCATCCATCAGATACATTTTCGCCAAAAAGTGATTTTTAAGGGCTACGCGGGCTGCTGTTGTGTCAGGCAGTGGAACGCCCCCAGTCCCCAGATCAACTCACGACAATCGATGGGACGGATCATTCGTGTTGGAAAAAGCTCCGCGAGAATCTCCACGGACTCCACATCGGAATCATCGCCGAACGCGGGCATCAGCACCGATTCGTTAGCGATGTAGAAGTTGGCATGACTCGCCGGCAAGCGGATCCCCTCTCGGACGATTCGAGGAGGCATCGGCATTTCGATTACCTTCAGCGACGTCCCGTCCTGGAGCTTCATGACGCTAAGACGCTCGAGGTTTTCCTTCAAGGGGAGGTGATTGGGATCAGCTTGATTCGGCTCGACGACTGTGATGACAGTGTCACGGGAGACAAAACGGGTGATGTCGTCGACGTGACCATCCGTGTCGTCACCCTCGATGCCGTCACCGAGCCAGAGGATTTGCTCCACTCCGAGATAATCCCTCAATCCCTGCTCTATCTGATCGCGAGACATCGACGGATTGCGGGTGGGGTTCAGAAGACACGACTCCGTGGTGAGTAAGGCACCCGCTCCATTGGGATCGACGGACCCACCCTCGAGAATGAATGGCGGTTCGAACAGCGTGAAACCGAAATGGCGCGCGATCTGGGTAGGGACGACATCATCGTCATCAAAGGGAGGATACTTGTTACCCCACGCATTATACCCAAAGTCGTTGATTGCAAGCTGGGGCGCCAAAGCACGCTTTACAAAGATCGGACCATGGTCCCGGCACCAAGGTTCATTGGTCGGATTGTTATGAAACTCAATGCGCTCCAAGGGAGCGACTGCCGAGAGAAGTCTCCTCACCTCGTTCTCCTGTTCGGAATTGGAAATGTTGATTCTCAGGATTTCAGACTCTGCAAGAACCGAGGCCATCTTGACGAGCGTCGGCACAACTCGGTCATAACTCTCGGGAAAGCTCTGACCATCCGCATGCGGCCAAGAAATCCAGGTGGCCTCATGTCTCTCCCACTCCGCAGGCATCGAGTAACCCAAGGATCGAGGCGTTGCAGTGGAGTCCGTCACTCGAACCGATAGGAATATTAAGAAGGGAAACTAGAGCCTCTGCCAATTAGGCTGAGGCAATTGAGTAGTTAGGCAACTTGGAGCTTCTCCAGAAGAGCAGCCTTGGAAGATAGACCCGTCATACGCTCCGCGAGGACTCCATTGCGGAAAATCATCAGCGTTGGGATCGCCGTGATCTGATGGGTCTGAGCCACGCCGGGCGCCTCGTCCACATTCACCTTGGACACGATCACCTTTCCAACAAGCTCCTTGCCGAGTTCCTCAATGACCGGAGCTATCATGCGGCAAGGTCCGCACCACGGTGCCCAAAAATCAACAAGGAGGACGGGTGACGATGCAACGGTCTGATCGAAAGTTTTATCGCTGAGTTCAAGGACGTGTTCGGAAGCCATAATAAGTAGTTGTTGGTGAGTAAAAAAGACTATGACAGGAGGAAGGTCCAGAGCTGAATGCCAAAAGCCACGAGGGCAAGGGCAGCAACTGAAATCAGCAAGGGAAGCGGCAACTCGGAAGAAGAGGTGGTCTCTTTTTCAATCTCGTCAGGAGACTCGGAGAGATTCAGTTTTTCAGGAATGCCACCTGCGGCTTTGCCCGAAATCTTAGCAGGTGATGTAGATGTCGTGGCGGTAGCAGATGTAACCGAAGGAGCTGGCTCTCCGATCTTGCGGGCAGCTGCGGCAGGTGCTGGCTGGAGCTTGATTGTAGCTTGTGGCATGGCCTTGATTTCGGAAGCACGCGGAATCACGGGCTCTGGCTTGAGAGCCGCTGAGGAAGCAGCCGGCGCCGCCGGGACAGCCGTAGAGGAAGAGGGACTGGATACAGGTGGCTTGGGAACTCCAGCAGAGGCAGAAGCAGGTGGCACTGATGGAATGGATCTTGGCGCTGAACCAGGGGGCCTCAAAGGCGCCAAGGGTGATAGAGGTGCCAATAGTGGTGATGACGCCGAAGGAGTCAGAGGCGCAGGCGGCTTAAGAGGGCCAGGACTAAGAGGAGGAGTTACGGATCCGACCGATACTCCTGCTGCAGGAATAGGTAATCCCGCAGAGGGAATGGGGATTCCAGATGCGGGAATCGGCTTTGGAGGCAACTTCAGGGGAGGAAGCTTAACGGGAGAGTGTGAGCCGGTGGGCAAATCGGGCACCGGAATGGTATTCTGGGAGGGGGAGTCACTCACAATAGGTTGAATAATCAGGGTGAAAATTATGTTCCGAAAGCACTCCTGTCAATCATGCTCCCAAAAACAACCGCATACCCACTCGACTCGGCGCTGAGTTGAACCCTAAAGCTTAAGGGACAGAAACGTATTTTGCTATCCGCCTAACCATCCAGGGCTGTTTTTGCCGTGCGAAGGTTTTGCATATCCGAAGTCAAATCCTGGATAATGTTGATGGCCTCATGACGGATGGGATCGGGTATTGGGGCGACATCAGCATCATCCTCATCGGCATCTGGATCCTTGCCCTCTTTTTCCTTTGCAGGCTTCTTCTTGAGAGTGACTTTTGGAAGAGCGGTTTTGTCGATCGTGTCGAGCGTAACCTCATAGGCCATGGGTTCCTGCGTGGGATGAAGTTTTCGCTCTTTTTTACGATCCTGTTTGCGGGATTTTTCCTGGGCGAGCTCTTCCTTGCGGACCTTTTCATTGAGCGAAAGCTGATTCAGGTCGAGTTTCTCACGAAAGCGCTTCATATCCTCGGTTATGTACCGGAACTCGGGATCCTTGGAGACACGATCAGAGGAACGCTGCTTGAGGGTCTCGAGGAAAGGTGATGTGAAAGCGAATTTACTAACGGGCTGCGGGTCAACCTCGTCGTAAGCAAGTGGGTTGGGAAGAAAACTCTCGCCGATCTCCGGAGTATCCGTGGGCGACGGAAGAACGATGTCGGAAAGGACTCCCCTGTGCTGGGTGGACCCCCCAGAGACGCGGTAGAACTTCTGAATCGTAAGCTTAAGCGATCCAGCCTTGGAACCCTCGTCATGAAAAAGCGGCATGAACTTGCCGACATCCAGAAGCGTCTGGACGGTTCCCTTGCCGAAACTGCGATGGTCGCCGACGATCACAGCCCGCCCGTAATCCTGGAGAGCTGCGGCAAAAATCTCGCTGGCAGACGCACTGAGACGGTTCGTCAAGACGACAACGGGACCTGTGTAATAAGGCTCTCCCTCAACATCCTTTGCGACGGTGACTTTCCCATTGGCATCCTTGGCCTGCACGACGGGGCCGCTACCGACAAAGAGCCCGGTCAGGTTGATCGCCTCCTCGAGGGAGCCTCCGCCGTCACGCCTCAGATCGATGACTAGTCCTTCGATCCCCTCCTTCTTCATGCGTTCGACAATCCGGCGCACATCCTTGGTGGTGCTCTTCGCGTCGCCTGCGCCATGCTTGTCCATCTCGGCATAGAAGGAGGGAATGGTGAGCCATCCGATCTTGACGTTCTTGCCTTCGGTATTGGTGGAATCGATCACTTCACCCTTGGCCTCAGACTCCTTGAGTTTCACTTCTTCTCGTGTGATCTCGATGACATGACGCTTCGAGGGATCGGTGGCGTTGGCAGGGATTACCTGAATGCGCACCTGGCTTCCCTTGGCTCCACGGATCTTCTCCACGACCTTGTCCAGCTTCATATCGACCACATCCTCGAAGGGTTGCTTGCCCTGGGCAACGGCCGCGATCCGATCATTGGCCTTCAGTCTTCCATCCTTGTCAGCAGGCCCCCCTGGCACAACCTCCACGATTTTCGCATAGCCGTCGTCGGTTCGAAGGACTGCACCGATTCCCACCAGAGAGAGCCTCATCTGGATATTGAAATTCTCCATGTCAGAGGGGCTCATGTACTCGGAATGCGGATCATAGCTCTGAGAAAGCGCCACAAGGAAGGTCTTGATCACATCCTCGTCACTCTGCTCATTAACGCTCTTGAGGAATTGATCATATCGTTTACTGACCACTTTGGCGGGGGGGTTCACGGGATGCTCATTGAGGCTTTCCTGAAGAAGTTCGGCTTCAATGCGATCCGACCAGAGGCGGTCAGCCTCTTGAAGATCTGAGGGCCAGGGCGCTTTCTTGCGGTCAATCTCGACGCTCTTGGAACTGGCAAAGTCGTGGGGAGCCGCAGCCAGGCTCTTGTCCTTGGCTACACGGTCCTCAACTCTCTGGCGAAATCTCGTAAAGATCTCGCGTGGAGCCGCAAGGTCGCCACGGAGGATATCCGATGCGAGTGTTGGGGAAAAGCGCTGGTTAAACTCGTCAATATCCCCTTTGGTAAAATAGAGATGCGTGTAATCGAGGATATTGAAATAGTTCTTTAGAACCCGCTCTGACATCGTCTCCGGCGGCTCGGACTCTAGACGCGGGGGATTCTTTTCAGAAAGGGAAAGCGGGTGGAGGTAATGCCCCTGTTCCAGCATCCGTGCTACGGTAGCAGCAACTGGAGACATGTCCGTGGAGGCAGTCTTGTTCGTGGTATTGGTCGGAGAGGCACCAACCCTAGAAACCAGCAACAGGAGCAGCAGTGGCAGCAACTTCTTTATAGGAAAGCTCATCAAATAGAACCGTTGCAGAGAGATGAAGGAAAAGCAAACATCATGAAATGGATAAAAATCAGACACACGAAGGGGTAAAAATGTTCACCGGAGGAGCTCTTCAGACCAACTCATATTTGGTCGCCTGCCCGGAAGGAAACATTCTGATCGATGCACCCGAAGGTTCCTCCGAGGCCTTCCAGGATATTCCGATTGCCATGCTTCTGCTCACCCACGGTCACTATGACCATGTCTGGGATGCAGCCGCCGTGGCACGCCATCATGGTTGCACGGTGGCGATGCATCCCGTCACCGAGACGATGCTTGCAGATAGGAATCTCCTAAAAAGGTTCGGGATTGATCTTGAGGTAGATCCTGTGAAAGCCGACCTAAAACTCCTCGAGGGTTCCAGACAGCGCCTCCTGGGTAAATCCTTCGACCTCTTCGAGGTACCCGGTCATTGCCCAGGAAGTCTCTGCATTCACGATGCTTCATCGAATCTTTTGTTCGGGGGAGACGTGCTCTTCGCAGGCGGGGTGGGACGTTGGGATCTGCCCGGGGGTGACCGCGATCTCCTCCTATCCGGCATCTCCACAAAACTGCTTCCCCTGCCCGGCCAGACCGTCGTTCTTCCGGGACATGGTCCCTCCACAACGATCGCCGAGGAAAAAGCAAACAATCCTTATCTGGCTGAGAATTGAACTTGCGAATTAAGTGCCCATGGGATTTGCCTTTCAGGCTGATCTCAGCTCGACAGATTGATTCCCATTGAAGTAGTGAATTGAGATGCCCTCCTTTGCTTACGTAGCCCTTGATGCCCAGGGACAACAGGTTAGTGACTATATCGATGCCGCCAGCCAATCAGAGGCGGTCAACTCCCTGAGAAGCCAGGGGCTCTTTCCAACAAGCGTCAAGGAGCAGGCCAGAACCACCAAGGCAAAAGCGGCGAAAGGAGCAAAAACCGCCAAGGGTGCCTCTACCAAAGGCAAGAGCATTACCATTCCCTTCCTCGAAAAAAAGACGATCAAGAGTGCTACACTCATGGTGTTCACCAGACAGTTAGCCACGCTCATTGATGCAGGCTTACCACTTCTTCGGGGTCTTACCGTGCTTGGAAAGCAGGAACCTGATCCCGTCCTCAAGAAAACCATCACCGAGCTTGCTGAGGCGGTCCAAGGGGGAGGAACTTTTAGTGACGGCCTTAATTCTCATCCTAAGATCTTCAACAAGCTCTATGTGAATATGGTCAAGGCGGGCGAACTCGGCGGCGTACTCGAGGTTGTTCTCAATCGACTTGCGGAGTTTCAGGAGAAGGCTCAGAAGGTGAAGGGTAAGGTCAAATCAGCCATGATGTACCCGGCTATCGTCATGGTGATCGCCATTATCATCATGGCATTCCTCTTGGTGTTCATCGTCCCGAAATTCGAGCAGATTTTCGCCGATATGCTCGGAGGCAAACCCCTCCCCCTACTTACCCAGATTGTCATCGGAGCAAGCCGGGGGGTTCAACATCACTTTATCGAACTTGGTCTTGGAATAGGTGCCATCGTCTTCGGCATCAAGTATCTGACATCCACACCGAAAGGAGCAGTACTCTTCGACCAGTTCATGCTCAAGGCACCTCTCTTCGGCGATCTAACACGTAAGAATGGCATCTCCAGGTTCACCCGCACGCTGGGAACCCTCGTGACCAGTGGTGTCCCCATTCTCCAGGCCCTCAACATCACGAAGGAAACGGCAGGCAACGCCGTCATCTCCACTGCGATTTCCAAGATCCATGACGCGGTCAAGGAGGGTGAATCCATCGTCCGTCCGATGGAGGCGAGCGGCGTATTCCCTGCGATGGTCATCAGCATGGTGGACGTCGGCGAGGAAACAGGCCAACTTCCCGAAATGCTCCTGAAGGTCGCCGATCTCTATGACGACGAGGTTGACAGCGCCGTCGCAGGACTTACCTCCATGATGGAACCTGTCATGATCGTCTTTCTCGCTGTAGTGGTCGGTGCCATCGTCATCGCGCTCTTCCTTCCCCTCATCAGCATCATCAGCGGCATGCAGCAATAAAAAACATGAACACCCATCACAAAAAAACCTCTTCCGGAGGTTTCACGCTGATCGAACTACTGATCGTCATCACCATCATAGCCATCTTGGCTTCATTGGTGCTGGCAGTGGCCGGTAGCGTCCAGAACAAAGGGGCTCGATCACGCACGGAGGCCGAGATCGCTGCGATGGGGGCGGCTTTGGAAAGCTACAAGGCTGACAATGGAGATTATCCCAGTAACAGCCTCGCTAACAACTCTGTCGCACTCGTCACCACTCTCATGCCCAGCAGCGGCAAGGTCTACTTTGAGTTCAAAACAAAGTCTTTGGATGCCAATAATAATTTTCTGGATCCCTTTGGCTCCTCATACAATTACCGCTACCCCGGCTTACCCAACCAAAGCGGGACAAATAATTACGATCTCTGGTCCACGGCGGGAGGATCCACCGTCACAAATACTTGGATCAAGAATTGGTAGCGGTCCCCCTCTCCCCGCCCCATGCAATCAGCCGATCGTCCTGAGGTTCCCCCAACCTTCCAGCACAAGCTGGGACCAGCTTTCCAGCTGATCATTCCGCTCCGCAAGTTCCTCGCGGCTTAGAAAACCAAGTTCGGCGATAGCCTCTTCGTTGGCCGTCACCTCGGGTTCAGCAAGATGGCATTGATGCACTATCCCCAAGTGAACGGCTCCCACGGGATTCGTATCGTCATTGAGTAGCGCCAGCGGACGCTCAATGAAGGCGCTCCCCAGGGAAAGCTCTTCCTGCAGTTCACGCATGAGAGCCCGCTGATAGGCTGCCGAATCAAAGGCTTCGCCCAATCCATCACCATCATTGATATGACCGCCGATGCCGACGGAACCCTTTTTCAGCAGACGCGACTCCCCCGAACCAGTTCCACGACGGTAATGGAGGATCTTCTCACCCGAGGTCACGACCACGTAGGGAATCAGTTGCTTAAGCGACGGATCCTCCTCCGCCTCAGCCCGGGAAACAAAGAAGTGATTGCCCGGTTGCAGGAAGACAGGAAGGTAGCGGCTAATTTCAGGATTGAGGCCGTGAAAGGAACCAAGCTCATCAAAAAGAGAGCGGCGGATGACAAGGACTTGTTCGGTGGAAGACATAAGAAAGGTGGAATTTTAAAGATTGAATCGTTCAGCAGAAGGAGGTTTCTCGTTTCCTCCCTGATACACCTTTCACACTCATTTCCTGAGTTCCTGAGTTCCAGATTAATCTGAAAAAAGATTCAATGATCATTGCCCAAGTAAGGGGTAAGCTTCTCCTTGAGCGTATTTCGAGCGCGGAAAAGAAGGCTTTTTACAGCAGGCAGGCTCAGTGAAAGGACCGTGGCGATTTCTTCGTAGGGCATGTTCTCATAGCGCCGCAGTATCAAAGCAAGACGCTCCTTCTCAGGCAGTGATTCAAGGGACTGCTCAATCGCCCTGTGCAGTTCCCTCTCGAGGAGTTGCTGATCAGGCCCCGGAGTTCCATCGGGATGATCCGGTCCCTCATCATCCGCATCTCGTGACTGGGGAATCAAACGAGCGCGACTCCGCCTGCGGGATTCGTTAAAGACCAAACGCTTCGCGATGGTCAGGAGCCAGGTGGTAAATCGGGCCTCCGGTCTCCACCGTGGGGCGGACTTCCAGACATTCAGGAAGACCTGCTGGGCAATATCTTCCGCATCAGAAATTCCGATCATGCGTGCCACGGTGGCGATCACAAGACTCTGATGCCTCTCCACAAGCCTGCGAAAAGCGCCATCGTCACCAAAAGACACAAGGCGCATCAAGGCCTCGTCGGATTCCTGAAATTCACCGGACTCTGGGGAAATCTCCGTCACTTCCAAAATCCTGACTTCAACTCTTCAACCCTTCAACCTCTTAACCGCAATCCTCCCAATAGGATCGCCTTTCTCCCTAAAAATCGTTTCAAACTCGGTAACGGGCCTCTGTAGATCATCCTCCCATGGGCTCTCGATCCATCCTCCGTGCAAGCTGAGCTGATCCTTCATGGAAGCAAAATATCCGAGATGATCCGTCTGAAGTCGAAGAACGCCATCCGCTTTTAATTTTGTAACGGCTACTTCTAGAAAGGAGATATTCACCAACCTTCGGACCCAGTGACGTCGCTTTGGCCAGGGATCTGGAAAGGAGACATGCAGGGTGTCCAGAAATCCAGCGGGGATCAGGTCATCGAGTGATTCTTTCCCCCAACCCCTCCAGAGAGCCGCATTGGGAATCCCTAGCCTCTTGATCTTCCGATTGCCTCGCTGCACCCTATCGGAAATCCCTTCGATTCCTGCGAAAAAAACCGCCTTATTAAGCAGGGCACTCTCGGATAAGAATTTACCCTTGGAAGCTCCAAAATCGCATTCCACCCGCTGAAAGGATCGTGATTTGAGAATCAGCTCCTCCCTAGCTACCAGGAGATTCTGATTGGGCGCCATCCGCCTCGGGATAGGAATCACCTCGAGATCAGCTTTCCTGACCACGGAATCAAGCAGCGTCCTTTTCCTGACGGCGTCGGATCAGGGCGGATTTCCGCCCTTCGACCACGGCACGGTTCAGTGTCACTCCGGCAAAATCCTCGCGATCAGGAGCCTCGTACATGACATCCAGCATGATCTTCTCGAGAAGCGAACGGAGGGCACGGGCCCCTGTCCTTTTCTTAAGAGCCAACTCGGCAAGAGCAATACGTGCATCCTTGGTGACTGTGAGTGAAATGTCATCCATGGCTAGAAGCTTGGTGAACTGCTTGACCAAAGCGTTTCTAGGCTCTGTGAGAATGCGCACCAGTTCCTCTTCGTTGAGTTGTTGGAGGGTCGTCAATACCGGAAGTCGTCCGATGAACTCTGGGATCATGCCGAAGGCGAGAAGATCCTCGGGTTCGACGGACTCAAGAATCTTGAGCTCATCCATCGGCCCTTCGAGATCATTTTCCTTAGCATGGAAGCCGAGGGTCTTGCCTCCGGTGCGTCTCTGAATGATCTTGTCGAGTCCCACGAAAGCGCCACCGCAGATGAAGAGGATATTCTGTGTGTTGAGCTGGATGTATTCCTGATGCGGATGCTTGCGCCCCCCCTGGGGAGGGACATTGCATGTGGTGGCCTCGAGGATTTTGAGGAGCGCCTGCTGGACCCCCTCGCCCGAGACATCGCGCGTGATGGAGACGTTGTCGGTTTTTCGGCCGATCTTGTCGATCTCGTCAATGTAGACGATGCCGATTTCAGCCTTCTTCACGTCGTAGTCGGCATTCTGAAGCAGGCGCAGAACGATGTTCTCGACATCCTCACCGACATATCCGGCTTCGGTCAGTGTCGTGGCATCGGCAATACAGAAGGGTACATCTAAGATGCGGGCTAGCGTGCGGGCTAGCAGGGTCTTACCCGAACCGGTCGGACCGATCAGAAGCACATTGCTTTTCTCAACCTCCACATCGGCTAACCCCTCGGAGAGAAGTCCCGGTGAGAATCCGTCGCGTTCCATAGCAATACGCTTGTAGTGGTTATGAACCGCAACCGAGAGAGTGCGCTTGGCAAGGTCCTGGCCAATGACATGAGCGTCCAGTTCCCGGCGGATCTCGGAGGGTTTTGGAACTCTCAGTTCATGAGCCCTCTGATCGCCCCCACCCTCGACTGTTTCCTTGTCTAGGATTCCCTTGCAGACTGTGATGCAGCTGTCGCAGATGTAGACACCGGGCCCGGCGATAAGCTTACGGACCTCGGCATGGCTCTTTCCGCAGAAAGAGCACATCGTGAGATTACTGGTTCTAGCCATGGAAAAGATCGCCCTCGTTAAAACGGGATAAGATTACTCGACGGAATCCTTGGCCTTCTCGGGTGGATTCTTGAGCTCCTTGCGGGACTTCACCACTTCATCCACGATGCCGTACTCCTTTGCCTCATCCGCGGTCATGTAGTAATCGCGATCAGCATCCTTACGGACCTGCTCCTCGCTCTTGCCAGTATTCTCCGCGATGATGCGAGCCAAGCGGCGGTTCAGCTTGTACATGAACTCGACACTGCGCTCCACGTCACTAGCAGTGCCCTGCGCTCCGCCGGAGACCTGATGTATCATGATGTCCGAATTAGGCAGAGCAAACCTCTTTCCCTTCGTTCCGGAACAGAGCAGAAAGGCTCCCATGCTGGCGGCCATTCCCATGCAGTAGGTGTTCACGTCACAAGTGACGAACTGCATCGTATCATAGATCGCCAAGCCCGCCGTGACAGAACCACCCGGAGAGTTGATGTAGATATGGATATCCTTCTTGGCATCTTCCATCTGAAGGAAGAGCAACTGGGCAATTACCAGATTGGAGACATAGTCATCAATGCCCGATCCGATGAAAATGATCCGGTCCTTAAGAAGACGGGAGTAGATATCGTAGCTACGCTCACCACGACCGGTCTGCTCGACCACCATCGGGACAAGCATTGAGGATTGAGGACGGGAATCGGACATCATACTAGTGGTCATGCCCGCAACCGGGGCCATGGACATGGGGTTCTTCATCATGGGAATGGGTGAGTTCGGGATTGGCGGCGATCGGTTTCGGATCTTCTCCATTCACTCTAGCATGGGAGACGACCACATCAAGGGCCTTACCCAGAGAAATCTCTTCCTCAATCCCCGCGATGGCACGGTGCTTCTGCAGTTCCTTGAGAAGCTTCTGAGGAGTCATCTGATAACGCTCGGCCATGTTGGTGATGCGCCAGGCGAGTTCCTCGCGGGAAACCCTAATATCTTCCTTAACAACTATCTCACCCAAGATAAAGTTCAGCTTCACCTTGTCACCAGCACTCTGGCGAGCAGCACCGAGAAGCTCTTCCTGATGGGAACGAAGCTCCTCCTCGCTTACGCCTCGGGATTGGTTCTCCTGAATGATTTGTTTGAGAATTGTGGTGCTCTCTTGCTGGACCATCGAGGAGGGAGCCTCGAAAGAGACCATGGCGAGTAGTTGCTTCACGGCTTCCCCGCGGACCGAGCTGGCAAAGTTTTGATTGGCATTCACGGTCAGACGCTCGCGTACCTGCTCTCGGATCTGCTCCAGCGTGCTGCCGGGGCTGAGTTTCGAGGCAAAGGCGTCGTCGATCGGGGGAAGCTCGCGCTCCTTGATCTCATGGAGGGTCACCTTGTAGGTCACCTTGTAGCCGCGCAGCTTCTCCTCGCCGAACTCGGTCGGGAAGCTGACCGTGCAGTCACGCGTCTCACCAGTCTTCATGCCTACCATGGCAGCGGCGAGTCCAGGGATCGGACGATCCTCCTCAAGCTTGATCCAGAAGTTCTTGCGGCCGACATAGGTCGGCTGGAGATCGGGATAGGTGTCGGCCAGTGTCTTCCCCTCGATGGAGCCTTCATAATCGAGAACCGCAAAATCACCCATGGCCAGATCGCGCCCCTCGACGATCTTGAACTCAGCCATATCACCGCGCAACCCATCCAGGAACTGTGCGACCTGCTCCTCATCCACGGCCGGTTTCTCGACTGTGATGACAAGCCCCTTGTACTCGGGGAGATTCACGGGAGGACGCACCACCACCGTGGCGGTGAAGCTTAGAGAGCGATCCCCCTCCAGCTTGACGTCACGGACATTAGGACTCTGGACTGGAGAGAGCTTCTGCTCATTGAGCGCCTGGCGCACCGCGGCATCGAGCAACTTACGGGTCACTTCCTGTTCAATGTCAGGCCCATACTTCTTCTCGACGATGGCGAGGGGTGCCTTTCCTTTGCGGAAGCCCGGAAGATTGACCAGTCGACGGTACTCGTTGCCAACTTCCTTCCATTCCGACTGGAAGCGCTCGGGAGGAAGTTCAATGTGCAGGTCGACGATGCAGGTCTCTTTCTGTTCGGTGGTGACTTTCATAATGAACCGTGAAGCAAAGCAGGGAGTCTCACACCGGACAATCTCCAAAGGTGATTTTTTGGAGCATGAATATTGAAACCTATACCTTTTAATCTGGAACTCAGGAACTCAGGAACGGAAAAGAGTATGTCTTCAAGTTCGAAGCACCCTTTCCCTATCGAGCATCTCTTCTCTGGCCTAACAGCCCAAAAGCCTACAGCCTAACAGCCTTTTACTTCCCAAATGCGTTCCATCCGTCTCTTTCTCTACGGAATTCCGATTACGCTGATCCTGCTACTGGTGGCGGCCTTCGTGAACGCCTCCTTTCTTTCCGTAGCAAAGAAGAACGAAATGTCGATCGGAACCATTGGTGAACCCTCGACCTTGAATCCGATTCAGCAGGCCGACTCGGCCTCCGGTCAGGTCGCGGGACTGATGTTCAATGGCCTCCTGAAGTACAATCAAGATCTCGAAGTGGTCGGCGATCTCGCTACAACATGGGATCTCTCTCAGGAAACGACCTTTCAGTTTGGCTCGGAAGAGGAATCTGCCAAGGCGCTCTCATTCCTGAACGGGAATAAGCCAAGAAACCCCGCGAGTATCACCACCATCGCGCGTGACGGAAATAACCTGACTCTCACAATAAGCCAGCCGGGCCTGACGGACTCGGAAAATATTGCTCACATACTCAGTGAGGCCGGCTTCCATCCCCTGCCCTTTCCTCCTCTCGCTAAGGGCGGCAAGGAGCGGCAATTTAAAGCCGAACCGATCATCCGCTTCACACTGCGTAAGGATGTCCGGTGGCATGACGGGGCCCTCTTCACCTCGGCTGATGTCGCTTTCACCTACCATGCAATCATGGACGAGCGGGTAGCATCACCCCGCAGTTCTGACTTCGAGCTGGTCTCATCGCTCGTGGCCCCAGATCCCTATTCCGTGGTCGTCCGCTACAAGAAGCCCTTCTCCCCAGCCCTGCTAAGCTGGATGCAGAGCATTCTCCCCGCCCACATTCTCGAGAAGGTAGAACCCGCCAAGTGGTCCGAGATCTACAATCGCCATCCCATCGGAACAGGCCCCTTCAAGTTCGGAAGTTGGAAAACAAACGAGTACATCCGACTAGTTAAAAACACCGATTACTTCCGGGGATCCCCATGGCTCGATTCGGTTGTCTTCCGAGTCCTACCTGACCCACTAACCCTCCAACTTGCATTCCAGACTAAGCAGGTTGATTTCTGGGCCGTCGACCCGTGGGCCGTGAAGAGCTTCGAGAAAGACAAGCGCTTCGATTTATTCAGCTCGGCAGGCAACATGTACAACTACATCGGCTGGAATCTTCGTAGGCCGATGTTCCAAGATCTCCGCGTGCGGAAGGCATTCGCGGAGGCCATAAACATCCCTCAAATGATCAAATACATCATCTACGGACACGGAGTGCAGTCGAACGGCATTTTCACTCCGAAGATGTGGTTCTATGACACGAAGGTTAAGCCACTGCCCTATGATCCCAAAGCTGCAGCGGCCCTGCTGGATCAAGTAGGTTGGAAGCCGGGATCCGACGGAATCCGCATCAAGGATGGCAAGCGTCTCTCCTTCACCCTGCTGGCAAATAACGGCAATGAGGTCCGCCGCGACATCGCCACGCTTGTTCAGGACGATCTCAAGAAGATCGGGGTCGAGGTGAAGGTCGAAATCTACGAGTGGTCGGTGCTGCTCAAGCGCTTTGTGAACAAGGGAGAGTTCGATGCCATCGTCTTGGGCTGGGGACTCGGAAACGACTTCGACCAGTATGCCATCTGGCACTCCAGCCAGACTCATCCGGAGGAACTCAACTTCGTCGGCTATAACAATCCAGAGGTCGACCATCTCCTGACCGATCTGCGTCAGGAATACAGCCGTCCGGAGATCATCAGGCTTGCCGCCAAACTCCAGCAAACGATCTATGAGGATCAGCCCTACACCTTTCTTTTTGTGCCGGAAGGTACCTCCGTCATGTGGAAGAACAGTTACCGAATCCGCCATCCTGGATCCAAACCGGGCGAGTGGATCGACTCTCCTGTCACCATGACCAAGGCCGGTTGGGATTACGACATGGAATGGTTTTATCGGCCGGAGTATCCGCCTGGCGAAAAAAGATGAAGGTTGAGGTATGAAGTATGAAAATCCCAAACGATCACCTCGTGATCTGCATCAACTTCATCATTCATCATTCATCATTCATCCTTTCTGCTTGTGATCTCTTTCATCATCCGCCGTCTCGCCCTCAGCGTGGTGCTGCTTTTCATCATCAGCATCATTTCGTTTTTCATTGTGACCCTCACTCCGGGAAGCCCCTACCCGTGGGGCGAGCTGAATCCGAAGATCTCTGCCGAGGTGAAGGCCAACTTTCGGAAAAAGTTCCATCTCGATCGTCCTCTTCACGAGCAGTACTCCCTCATAATGCGGGATCTCTTTACCGGTAATTTGCGCAGCATCAAGGATGATCGCCCCGTGATGTCGAGGATCCTGGAGCGCATGCCGGCGACCGTAGCCCTGAATCTTACTTCTATCGTGATTTCCCTTTCGTTCGGCACACTTCTGGGAGTCACTGCGGCTCGCTACAGCGGACATTGGCAGGATGCCCTGGGCTCCATCATCGCCTTTCTCTTCATCGCCCTACCCGGATTCTGGATCACCTACGTGGTAGTGATCGCCCTGGTGAAGGGATTTGGCGCACCCATCCTTGGCACCCACAGTTACGGGATCGAATTTCCGAACGCCCTCGCCTCGGGACTCGATACCCTCTGGCATCTTCTCCTTCCTGCCACGATTCTGGCGCTCGGCGGCATCGCTTCCCAATCGCGCTATCTTCGGGCCACGATGATCGAATCCTTGCGCGAGGACTACATCCGCACGGCACGCTCCAAGGGACTTTCCGAGGATGTCGTCCTCTACAAGCATGCCCTCCGCAACTCTATTCGTCCGATCATCGCCGGAATCGGCATGGTCCTGCCGGCCCTGATCGGAGGGGCCGTTGTGATCGAAACGATCTTTGCTTATCCGGGCATGGGACGACTCGGTTACGAGGCCGTACTGGAGCGTGACTACCCCATGCTGGTCGCCCTGAACTTCGTTGTGGCGGCACTCGTCCTGCTTGGCAACCTCATCTCAGATCTTCTCTCGGCGGCCGTCGACCCACGCGTACGCCTCGAATAAAACCATGCAAGGCACCCAACCTCTCACCGAAACTCCGACGACACGGGTACTCCGTCGCTTCTGGGCGAATCCTATGACAATCCCCTCGGTTGTGATCATCCTCTTTTTTACATTCATAGCCGGAGGCACGTTCATTCTCTCTGCAATGGGGTACGACTGGCCCTGAAATCCAAACCAGACGAACCTCGAGCTAAAACTTCTCCCTCCCTCATCACAGCACTGGATGGGAACCGACAATCTAGGAAGGGATGTCCTCTCGCGAATGATGCACGGAGCCTCGATCTCACTCACTGTGGGCTTGGTCGCCGTGGCTGTATCTCTTGGCATCGGCATGGCGGTGGGTGCCATTGCGGGCTACTTCGGCGGCATCATCGACCAGGTCCTGATGCGTGCGGTGGATGCCCTCCTGTGCTTTCCGACTTTCTTCCTGATCCTCACCGTGGTGGCATTGCTCGGTCCAAGTCTCCTTAATATCGTCATTGTAATTGGCTTGGTAAGCTGGACCGGCACAGCCCGCCTTGTCCGTAGCGAGTTCCTCACACTGAGAGAGACCGAATACGTGAAGAGTGCCCGAGTCCTTGGGCAGAATGCCTGGCCTATTATCACTCGCCACATCTTGCCTAATGCCGCTGCGCCGATTCTCGTGACGGCTGTGCTCGGGATTCCCGATGCTATCCTTCAGGAAGCCGGACTCAGCTTCCTTGGATTTGGGGTCCAACCACCACAGGCAACATGGGGAAATATCATCGCCGATGGAAAAACCTATCTCCTTGATGCTTGGTGGCTGAACATCTTTCCGGGACTCGCCATCCTGATCGCCTCGCTGTCATTCTATCTTGCAGGCGACGCACTGAGGGAGGCTGCGGAGAGTCGCAGCTAGGCAATTATGAAGGATGAAGTATGAGGGATGAAATAAAGTCGCCAGTAGATCTGTCGATACGAACCAAAGAGTTCGCACTTAGAGTCATCAGACTTTATTGCTCACTTCCAAAGAGCACTCAGGCGCAAATACTTGGAAAACAGGTTCTACGATCAGGCACCTCAGTTGGAGCCAACTATCGGGAGGCTAAGCGATCGCGCTCAAAAGCTGAGTTCATTGCAAAAATTGGCGATTGCCTAAAAGAGTTGGACGAAACGGCTTACTGGCTAGAACTAATCGTCGAATCAGGAATCATCACCCCTTTAAAGATGAAGAGCCTTCATCAGGAGTGCGACGAGTTACTTGCCATCCTCTCAACCATTTCCAAGAAAACAAAGGCCTCGGCCTTTCATACTTCATAGTGCATCCCTCATAATTTCTAAGGGTCTTATGTAGTTGATGGGGTGCTGATGGGGTATAAGTCCCTAATCAGCAATGAAGAACAGATATTCAAAAGGTGCGCACGTTTCTGAGGCCC
>JAPJNA010000064.1 GCA_026461395.1 Chthoniobacterales bacterium
ATCCAGATGACGCAGGACCGAGCGTGCCATCAGGCCGTTTCCCGCGCCGACCTCAATCACGGGAATTCTAGTGTTTCTCCATCCGAGTTCGTTGGCCCTCTGGCGGATCCAATGCGCAATGGCCGCTCCCAGTTGCGGATCGAGCGAGGCGGCAGTGGAGAAATCACCCTCGCACCCCACGTCATGAATCTGTGACGAGTAGTAGCCGAATGTCGGATGATGGAGAGCCTCCCGCATGAAGCGTTCGAGGGGGATCATCCCACCGCATTCATCCTGCAAACCGTGTAGGAAGCGAAGAGTATCGGCGGAACCCACGGTTGATCAGCTTTTGGAGATATTAGCTCAAGAGCGCCTTGCAGGCTGTTGTTCTGAAGACGGGGTCTGCGGCACTCAAGAGGTCTGAGACAATGACCACGCGCTTAGCCCCGGCACGTATTACCGAAGGGAGATTGGGTAGGTTGATTCCCCCGATGCAGAAGACGGGGAACGGAAGCAAGCGGTGTACTTCCTGGATCTGCTGAGTTCCGATCGGCGTGTAGTCGGGTTTGGTCGCCGTCGCAAAGAGTGGGCCGAAGCCTATGTAGTCAGGAGATTCCTTGCCAGCCGACAGGGCCTGATCTAGCGAATGAGTGGACTTGCCGATAATGGCTTTGGGTCCTGCCAGTCTCCGTGCTTCGGCAACGCTCAGGTCATCCTGCCCCACATGGGCGCCATCCGCCCCAGTTTCTCGGACAAGGTCAGGATAATCGTTCAGGATAAAGGCAATGCCAGCCTTACGGCAGATTGGAGAAAGTTCCAGAGCCATGGTGCGGATTTCCTCCCGACTTTCCCTCTTTGCCCTGAGTTGAAGGATGTCGGCACCACCCGCAATCAGCGAATAGGCCATCGCAATCATCCGATCGGAGGGCACGTACCCCGTGTCCAGGATCGCGTAGAGACGACACTCAGAAAGCTGTTTCATAATGGGATCATATTATTCAACCCCGAGATCCCATTCCCCAGGGCCGAGAGTTTATTCCTTCACTGTGGGGACACCATCCTTGAGGAATTTTTCAAGGAATCCCGTGTTGTATTTTCCCTTGCGGAAGTCGGCGTTCTGCATGATTGCACGATGCAGGGGGATGGTCGTCTTGATGCCGACGACCTGATACTCGCCGAGGGCACGTGACATGCGGGCGATCGCCGCCTCGCGCGTAGAAGCGGTTGCGATCATCTTAGAGATCATCGAGTCGTAGTTGGGAGGGATCGGATAGCCCGCGTAGGCATGCGAGTCGATGCGGAGGCCACGGCCACCCGGGGCGTAGTAGGCCTCGATCTTTCCGGCGCAAGGCATGAAATTCTTTTCTGGATCCTCGGCATTAATACGGCACTCGATCGAGTGGAGACGGGGCTTGGCATTGACCAAATGCTCGGAGAGGTGCTCTCCGGCAGCCACCTGAAGCTGCTGCTTCACGAGGTCCACTCCGTAGACTTCCTCTGTCACGGGATGTTCCACCTGGATGCGGGTGTTCATCTCCATGAAGTAGAAGTTGAGGTCGTCGTCGACTAGGTACTCGATAGTTCCGGCGTTGTAGTAGCCTACCGTCTCGCAGAGACGGACCGAAGCCTCTCCCATCCGCTTGCGGAGATCCTCGGTCATAAGCGGCGAGGGGCACTCCTCGAGGATTTTCTGGTTACGCCGTTGTAGGGAGCAGTCGCGTTCACCGAGATGAACGATCTTTCCGTACTTGTCACCGAAGACCTGGAACTCGATGTGGTGAGGGTTAATGATCAGCTTCTCAATGTAGACATCGGGATTGCCGAAAGCCTTGTCGGCCTCCATGCGGGCACTGTGGAATCCCGCGATAAGGCTCTCCTCATCATGGGCCATACGCATGCCGCGACCGCCACCTCCGGCGACCGCCTTGATCATCACCGGATAGCCAATCTGTTTGGCGACCTTGATCGCCTCCTTCTCGTCCGGTACGACGCCGTCGCTACCCGGGGAAATGGGGACGCCTGCCTTCTTGGCGCACTCACGCGCACTGTTCTTATCACCCATGAGTCGGATGGACTCGGGGGTGGGGCCGACGAAGCAGATGTTCGCCGAGGCGCATATCTCCGCGAAATGGGCGTTCTCGGCGAGGAATCCGTAACCCGGATGGATGGCGTCGACATCAGCGATCTCAGCCGCGCTGATGATCCGGTCGATCCTCAGGTAGCTTTCGCTGCCAGGGGCGGGACCGATGCAGATGGCCTCGTCGGCCAGCTGTACGTGAAGAGAGTGGATGTCGGGCTCGGAATAGACCGCCACGGTGCCGATACCCAGCTCCTTGCAGGCGCGGATGATACGCAGGGCGATTTCCCCACGGTTGGCAATCAAGACTTTTTTGAACATGGGTTCGTTGATCCGGTGATCCGGTTGCCTTAGCTGACCCGGAAGAGGACCTGTCCGAACTGGACCGGCTTGCCGTTCTCGGCGACGATCTCGACAATCTTGCCAGCGATTTCAGCCTTGATCTCATTCATGACCTTCATCGCCTCGATGATGCAGACGACGGATTCGGCATTGATGGTCTTGCCGACCTCGACAAATGCCGGTGACTCAGTGGACGGACAGGCATAAAAGGTGCCGACCATAGGGGAGGTGATCTCCTTGAAGTTGCTCTTGGCGGGTTCTGCAGCGGCCGATTTCTCAGAGGACGAGGCGGCTGCGCCTGCAACAGGTGCCGCAGGGGCAATTGGTTGAGAATATCCCTGGTGTCCCTGAAAAAGAGTTGCACCACTTGATGCGCCGGCTGGGGTCTTCAGGGTGATCTTGAAGTCGCCCTTTTCGAATTCCAGGACGGCCAGATCGTTTTTCTTGAGTAGGTCGATCAGTGTGCGGACCTCTTGGAAGTCGCTACTCCCATTCCCTTGGGAAGCGCTTGCTTTGGCTATCTTGGCCGAGGCGGTGGACTTGTTAACGGGTGCCTTGGTCGTTGGTTTGACGGAAGGCTTCTTGGAGGTCTTGGTGTTACGTGCCATACGATCAAGAATTGTGGATTGATCACTCCTCTTAGGTCAAGCAAGTGATCCGGCTTTACAGCGGAAGTTCTTCCGGTTTTATTTAGGGACTATGTGGCTCCTCATGCCTTTTCTTGTAACCGTTCTCGTGATCGTCTGTTTCCTGATGATCCTCACGATCCTCATGCAGCGTCCGAAGAGCGAAGGCCTCGGTGCCGCCTTCGGAGGAGGACTCACGGATAATCTCTTCGGCGCCCAGACGACTACTGTCCTGACCAAGTTCACGGTTTGGCTCGGCGGACTCTTCTTCTTCCTGACGTTGCTGATTTCCGTCCTGCAAGTGAAATCCTCCGCCGGCCCCACAGCCATTCAGAAGCAGTTGATGAAGGCCCCTGCTCCGGTCTCCTCGCCTGCTAAGTAATTTTCTGTGAGATCGGCCGCCTTGATCGGCCCCGTGACGGCATGGCGGAGCAAGGCTACTTCTCCAGTCGTCTTTGTTCCCACAATGGGAGCCCTTCACGAGGGGCATGCCTCACTCATTCGTCGGGCCAGACGACTTGCCGATCGCGGTGGTAAGAAGGGGCGTGTGGTCGTCTCCATTTTTGTAAATCCCAAGCAGTTTGGCCCTAACGAGGATCTCTCTGAGTATCCCCGTCCTTTTGCCGAAGATGTAGCCCTCTGCAAGAGAGAAGGGGTGGACCTCCTTTTTCATCCCTCTCCCAGGGAGATGTATGCGGTGGATAACTCCGTCGCGGTCAACGAGTCCTCACTCTCTTTAGGTCTCTGCGGGGGCTCACGACCAGGTCATTTCGACGGTGTATGCACCGTCGTGGCGATGCTTTTCAATATTATCCGTCCCGACATTGCCATCTTTGGCGAGAAGGATTGGCAACAGCTTGCCGTGATCCGTAGGATGGTCCGAGATCTGAAGATCCCAGTGAAGATTGTCTGCCATCCCATTGTACGTGAGGAGGATGGTCTGGCCCTCAGTTCGCGGAACCGCCTGCTATTGCCTGAATCCCGCCTCGTAGCACCCCGCATCTATCAGGCGCTTCTTGCCTCGGCCATGGAGGCTGAGGCGGGAGAAGCCTCCGTGACTCGACTCCGGCAGGGATTGAAGAAAGATTTGGCTGCCATTCCCGGCGCCGAAGTCGATTATGTGGAGATCGTGGATGAGTCAACTCTGGCACCACTGAAAAAGCTTACTCCTCAGGTGAAAGCTCGCGCACTAGTAGCTGTCCGGTTTTGCCCTCTAGGAACAGTCTCTGTGAGACTGATCGATAACATCTCACTCCCTTTCCGTTCATGAAATCCTTCGATTATATCGTGATAGGCAGTGGCATTGCCGGCCTTACCTTTGCCCTCAAGGCCTCGGAGAAGGGATCCGTCGCCATCGTCACCAAGAAATCGCGTGCCGACTCCAATACCGCATGGGCACAGGGAGGTATTGCCTGTGTCACCAGCAACGAGGACTCCGTCGCTCTCCATGTGAGCGACACCATCATCGCCGGTGATGGTCTCTGCAATGAGGAAGTGGTGCGCAGCATCGTGAGCGAGGGGCCTGAGCGCATCGCCGAGTTGGTCTCTCTCGGCATGCACTTTGACGAGCGCACCAACCAGGATGGCATCAGGGAACCCGACCTTGGGCGCGAGGGTGGCCATTCCAAGCGCCGGATCCTCCATGCGAAGGACGCGACTGGATTTGAGATCGAGAGGACCTTACTTGCCGCCGTTGCGGCCCATCCGAATATCACTGTGCTCGAGAACCACATGGCCGTGGATCTCATCACCACGGGCAAGCTCGGCTACGCCATGCAGGATAGCTGCGTCGGCCTCTATGTGCTGAACGAGGCCACGGGCGAGGTGGAGACGCTGCGCTCTGATGTCACCATCCTGGCTACCGGAGGCTGCGGCCGCGTCTACCTCTACACGACCAATCCCGATATCGCCACCGGTGACGGCGTCGCTATGGCTTGGCGTGCGGGCGCGGCGATCACGAACATGGAGTTCATGCAGTTTCACCCGACCTGCCTCTATCATCCCAAGGCTAAGTCCTTCCTGATAACCGAGGCAGTCCGGGGGGAGGGGGGAGTTCTCACGGATAGTAAGGGACACCGCTTCATGGAGAAATATGACGAGCGTCTCGAGTTGGCTCCCCGCGACATCGTGGCCCGCGCTATCGATGCCGAGATGAAGCGTACGGGCAAGCCCTGCGTCTACCTCGACATCTCCCACAAGCCCGCGGACTTTATCCGAGAACGGTTCCCCACCATTTACGAGACATGTCTTGGCCTCGGGATCGACATTACGAAGCAGCCGATCCCGGTAGTACCCGCCGCTCATTATCAGTGCGGAGGGGTAAAAACCGACATGAACGGCGAGACGACGCTGAGGGGACTCTATGCCGTCGGTGAAGTTGCCAGTACCGGACTGCACGGCGCGAACCGTCTAGCCAGCAACTCATTATTGGAGGCGCTTGTCATGGCTCATCGTGCCGAGGCGAAGGCCAGCCGAAACCCCCGCCATCAGGGAACCGAGATCAGCCTCCCAGAATGGCGTCCTGGGAAGGTTCAGGACGTCGACGAACTCGTGGTGATTTATCACAACTGGGACGAGATCCGCCGTCTTATGTGGGATTACGTCGGCATTGTGCGCACCGACAAGCGGCTCCAGCGCGCGGCCACCCGCCTCCGCAATCTTCAGACCGAGATCCAGGAGTTCTACTGGAACTTCAAGATTACCAGCGACCTCCTTGAGCTCCGCAATCTTGCCACCGCAGCATCCCTTATTGTCGACTGCGCCATCAGCAGAAAGGAGAGCCGAGGACTGCACTACACGCTCGACTATCCCATGCATGACGAGGTGAAGTTTCATCACGACACCGTGATCCGTCGGATCTAATCCGAACCTTCCAACTCTTACCCGAAGGGAAGTTGGAATTGTCGCAGCGGGGCACTTGCAAACCTCACGAAATAGAGCTTAGTTGTGCCTCATGACTCCAGAAGAAGCCCAACTCATCAACGGACTCCACGATCGCCTCGATCAAGCCGCCCCTCAATCCCTCGATCTAGAGGCCGAGCGCCTTATCTCGAGCAGGGTGACTGCCAATCCCCGTGCTCCCTATCTTCTCACCCAGAGCGTTCTCGTGCTGCAGCAGGCCGTAACTGGAGCCCAGACCCGGATTGCTGATCTGGAAAAACAGCTTGCAGAGGCAAAATCGCCGGCCCAGCTCAGTGGTGGAAGCTTCCTTTCCGGAGTGGCCAATCTCTTCGGAACATCACAACCCGCACCTGCTCCTGCACGACAGGTTGCTCCTCCTCCGCTTCCCCAGCAAGCCTTGGCCGCTGCTCCAGGACTCTCTCCATCCCAGGGGGGAAGTTTTCTCCAGAGTGCGCTTGGCACGGCCGCTGGTGTTGCCGGAGGGGCGTTGCTTTTCCGGGGTATCGAGAACCTGATGGGCCACAATGCCGGATCTTTCGGTGGTATGGGCGGCATAGGCCCCTCTGGAGGATTCCTTGATCAGAACCAGCCCACCGAGATCACCAATAACTATTACAATACCCCCTCTGATGCCTCTCAGGGTGATTCCAATTTTGATAACTCCGGCGACACACTGCTTGCTGACAATTCCGTCAGCTCAACCGACTTTGATCAGGATCAGGACATGGACTTCTCCGGAGGTGACGACTCCTCTTTTGGTTAAAGCTAAAAACAATTCAGACAGAACTCAAAAAACACTACCCCGGCGGCCACTGCATGTGGCGGCCGCCAAGTACATGCAGATGTAGATGGGGAACGGTTTCCCCACCATCAGATCCATTATTGATCACGACGCGGTAGCCGTTTTCGGCTAAACCTTCCTGCCTTGCCGTTGATGCGGCAGCGGCTAGGAGAGTACCCAGGAGAGCGTTGTCGGAGGTGGACGCCTCACTGATCCGGGGTATACATCGCTTTGGAACCACCAGGAAGTGGACGGGTGCTTGCGGTGCAATGTCGCAGAAGGCGATCCAGTCTTCTCCCTCGGCTAGGATTGAGGCAGGGATTTCGCGCAAGGCTATCTTCTCAAAGATTGTCATAGAGCCTAATTGTCCTTGATCCTCAGTGAGGAATTGTTTGCTAACTCAGTTGAATCTCGAGGGGCTCACCGAGGCGCGACTCAACGGCGGCTTGCCCATGCTGACGAATGAATCCCACGATCTCCGCCCGAAGACTCTGCACGCTCCTGCGGCGCCTGCCCATACCCATGAGACGCACACATCCCGAGAGATCATGGATCTCCAGCCGTGCGGCCCTGGAACTCGCGGCGCGTTGCAGACGTTCTCCCAAGAGGCCAAAGAAAGCCAGTTCGTAGCCGTCCCCAGCCTCGCGGGCCAGTTCGGTGAGAGAGAGGCTGACCGGTGGATCGGGTAGGCGGAAGTGCATTGCCACATCATGGAATCCGAGCGACTCCAGGACATGGAGGACTGCCTCTGTGAGGTTTGGAATCTCTACAGTGGTGGCCTCGAAATCACGTTGTAGGTAGACCGAAACACTCTCGGCGATGTGCTCGGCGAGCCACCAACGGTGATGCCCTGCTGCTTCCGCCGCACTCATGATAGAGGCCGTGATCCAGCGCTTGTCGAATCTCGTGCTCCTTCCATCGGGAAGGGTCACTAGCGGGATGCCATCGAGGAGTGCGATCATGAGGGATGCGCTAGTTGGAAATCTTGTTGAAGAGCTCCTTTTGGTCTTCGGAGACCGGGGCGCGACGTTCCAGAGACTGGATCTCCTCGATGAACTCCCCGATATCCTCGAAGCGTCGGTAGACCGATGCGAAGCGCACATAGGCCACGGGATCCACCGCGTGAAGGCGTTCCATGACCTTGGCACCTATGGTCTTGGTTGAGATTTCTCGATCTTGGCCCGACTCAAGATCAATGATGATCGCATGGACGGATTCCTCCATGATATCGAGAGAGATAGGGCGCTTCTCACAGGCCTTGATGAGGCTTCCGAGGAGCTTCTGGCGGTCGAATGGCTCCCTCCTCCCATCCCTCTTAACTGCAAGTAGCTCTACCCGCTCAATCTGCTCGTAGGTGGTGAATCTGCTTTCGCAGGCGATGCACTCCCTGCGGCGACGAATACTGGTGCCGTCCTTGGAGAGACGCGAGTCGATGACCTTATCGTCTTGGGAGGAGCATTTAGGGCAAAGCATTGTGTAAAAACGGGGGTCTTTTTAGAAGACACCACAAGATATTGTGGGTGGGAAGGAAAAACAACCAACAATGGCATTTCCACGAGCAATCTTCCCGATAATTCCCGACAAAAGAATGTGACATCCAATGCCGCAGGGGCAAATCAGGCAGTCAGCATCGCAGCACCGAATACTCCCGCGCTATCTCCCAAGGCTGGGCGAAAGATCGGGGTGTCGAAGCGGTCGTTGAAGAGATGCAATGCCACGGAATCGCGGGTCTCCTGCGAGTAGAGGAGATCGAGATTTCCCACCCCGCCCCCGATCACGATGGCATCGGGGTCTAGTATGTTCACTACCGCTCCCAAGGCTTCGGCGAATTTGCTCCGAAGACGCTCCAGCGTGGCCTGTGCATCGGCATTTCCGGAGGCTGCCAGGTCAACGATTTCAGGGAGCCTCAGCGATTTGCCGCTTAAGGAAGTAAAGTGTTTCTCTAGTGCTGGACCGGCACAGACCTTCTCGATGCATCCCTTCCGTCCGCAGTAGCAGGGTGTCTCCTCACCACGGAGGGGATTGTGTCCCCACTCGCCGCAGATGCCATGGGGGCCTGTCAGCACGCGTCCGTCCACCACGATGCCGCCGCCGACTCCGGTCCCGAGAATGATCCCGAAGACCGTCCTGAAGCCCTTGGCAGCCCCAAGCGTGGCTTCGGCAAGGGCACAGCAGTTGGCGTCGTTGGCAAGGATGACTTCCGATCCTAGGTCTCGGGAAATGTCTGAGGCGAGGGGATGCCCGTTGAGGCAGAGAGTATTTGAGTTCTTGAGGAGTCCGGAGGAAGGGATGGTGACACCGGGAGTTCCTACTCCGATCCGCTCAGGACGCTGGAGTCCCGAGGCATCCTCGAGCAGGGCAACCAGTCTGGAAATCTGGCCGAGGATATGGTCGTAGCCTTGAGGCGACTCGGTCGGCAGACGGAGTCTGTGAAGGGGCTTTTCGGGATGGGCCTTATCGAGGATCGCTCCCTCGATCTTCGTGCCGCCGAGGTCAATGCCCCAGTAGTGTTTTCGTTCCTGAGTTGCATTGGCGTTGAGCTCCCCAATCATTCCTATAGTTTTTATCATCGGGCAATGAGGGGCACCACTTCGAAATCCTATTCCCCACTTACTGATGAAGCACTTACTGGAAAAAGAGAGCGAAGAGCACGACAGTGGAATAACACGGCCCTGCTTGAGACCGATATCTGGGGCCTATTCGAATAGCCATCAAGCAAATGTTAGGAACTGCTTTGTGCATTCCTGCAGGATACTGAATAGAACTTCTTCCCCGCAGGGAGTGTGTTATTTCGCAATATGAGAACTCTCTTCACAAGAGCCCGAATGATTCTCCCCCCGGACGAGGGAATTGTGTTAGGTTCCTTGCTTGTCGAGAATGGGGTGATTGCCGGAGTGATTCCCATGAGTGCTCATCTTCCCGAAGTTGATGAGGATCATGTCTTTGATTGTGAGGGAGACTTCCTCGCCCCAGGTCTGGTGGATATTCATTGCCACGGAGCCATGGGGCGCGATTCCATGGAGGCGACCCCAGAGGCTTTCGAAGAGATCCTGAAATATCATACCTCTCGCGGAACGACGACAGTCGTGCTGACGACGGTGGCGGCCTTGCTTACGGAGATGATGGTAGTGCTCAAGTGCGCATTGAATTATCGATCATCGGGCACGACTGTATCATCAAGACTTGCCGGAATCCATATAGAGGGCCCTTACTTCTCGCCCTATCGACGAGGTGCTCATCGGGCGGAGATGCTTCGTTATCCTTCCGTAGAAGAGACCTCCCAGCTTCTTAACTATGCAGACGTGATCCGGCGCATGACTATTGCTCCGGAACTGCCTGGAGCCTTGGATTTGGTACGTGAACTTTGCAGTAATAGGATTGCGGTCAGCGCTGGTCACTCGGATGCCACGGAGGAGGAGGCTCTGGCCGGGTTCCATGCGGGAATCTCTCAGGTGACTCACCTTCACAATGCGATGTCCTCCACGCGAAAGACGGCACCTGACCCGAGACGCGGTCTGGCTGAGGCCGCGCTGGAGACTCCTGGTATCGTGTGCGAGTTGATTGCCGATGGTGTGCATGTTGCCCTGGAGTTGCTGCGTGAAGCATGGCTGGCCAAAGGATGGAAAGAGATAGCTCTGATATCGGATGCCACTGCCGGTGCTGGCCTCAAGGAAGGGGATAACTTCCGTCTCGGCGAACTAGTCTGCATGGTGGAGGAGAGGGGTGCATGGACTGGGGAAGGGAGTGCCCGCTGTCTTGCAGGTAGTACCGCGACCCTCCTCGATGGGGTCAGGACAATGGTTTCAGAAGTAGGAGTTCCACTTGTGGAGGCGGTGGCGATGGCGACGCTTGTACCAGCAAACATCCTAGGTCTTGAAAAATCGCTTGGCTCACTCTCTCTTGGTAAAGTCGCCGACCTGATCCGCTTCAACTCCAAATGGAATATGAAAGGGATATGGGTCGGTGGCAGTGAGTTTTTTCTATGAGTACTTCCTCTGAGAGGTGAGTCATGCTCTTAGGTGCTAGGTGCTTCCAAATTCGAATTGTTTATTAAAATAGGGTCTTATGTAGTTGATGGGGTGCTGATGGGGTATAAGTCCCTAATCAGCAATGAAGAACAGATATTCAAAAGGTGCGCACGTTTCTGAGGCCC